>JAAFHM010000299.1 GCA_013298375.1 Ignavibacteria bacterium
GCGCATATTGTGAATGATGGTTTTGACGGCAATGGCACAACCGTCCGCCCTGCGGCAATGCTACAAGCGCGGCTTGCAGCAAGCGACGTTCTGACGCTAGAGGTGAGCGGAATGACAGGCATTCGACCCAAGTATTTGATTGATGCGCTCCGCATCAACCCTTACGTTCCAATAGCTCTTGCTTCGGCGTTGCCACAGTATTATTTTGAGCGCGTCCTTTACGATGTTACCGCTTCTGCACGGGTACAACCCACGCGCAATATCGCCTTTACGCTTGGCGGAAACGCTTCCCGCGCCGATGCGACGATGCTTTTTCAGCCAACGGCGGTCAATGGTGAAATTTCCCCTCTGTTTGCATCAACAAGTATCATTGGTGCATTTGCAGAAGCGTATCTAAAGTTCACCGAGAACGATATTCTTACAACTCGCATCAATGCTCGTTTTGGGATGCGTTTTTCTCCGACTGGAACGGCGGAACAAGGCGTTCCCTATCTTGTGCCGCTCGAAGGGCGTGTGGTCTATCGTCGGGCATGGTTGCCGCAACTTGAAACGCAGGTCGAGGTGGTTTATGTTGGAAACCGCACTGTGCTTTCGTCACCCGATTTACCTGCTTATTGGGATGTTCGCCTGAATGCGGAATATCGCATTACACAATCCATCAGCGTTTATGCGCGAGGCACAAACCTTCTGAATCAGCAAATCACGCTTTGGCAACGGTATCAAGAGCGTGGCATATTTATTGCATTGGGATTTGTGATAACATTTTAACAATATGTCATTGGTGCGGTTATGATTGAACTTGATGATACAAACCATAACGATTTCCTAAACGACGAGGCACGAAGCGGCTTCGGCGACGATGGTGAATCATTCGCGCTGGGCAAATCAGCAAGCCTAAGCGAAGCAACAGCTACGGTAAGCGCCGCCAGGCTTCCGCCTGAAGGCTCTTCAATAGAACAGCCGCCCGTCGCCGCGCCCGCATTGGAAGTGTCTCTGCCGGAGGCTTCTGCGCAAGAACTTCCTCCGTTGAATATGGTGTCAGCAACAAGTCATGAAACTGCATTGCCGATTTCGGAAGTATTGCCAAACGAGCAACAATCAGCGTCCGCACCGACCGAAGCCCTGCCTCAGGAACATCTCGTTACGAAGGAACACCAAACGCTGCCGCTCACAACCAGTCTTGACGAAACTATTGATACCAAGCCTTTCGATGACGAAGGACCATCCTTTGAGGAAATCTCTCGTGAATTGGCAACAGCATTCGCACAAACCCCGCCAAATCTCAATCCTAGCGCATATCAGCCGGAAATAGAGCAACCCACAGTAACTGAGTCGTCAACGGCATTCAGCGCTGAAGGCATTGGTGCTGGCGCTCTGGGTGCAGCAGCACTTGGAGCGACAGCCGTTGGAACAAAATCGCTTTTTGATAATCCGTCGTCGCCGAACACCGCACAAAACAGTGTTTATGGGCATGAAGATCCCTTCTTTGGCGCTCATAATACCGTTACTTCCGATAACGAGACAACAACAACTGGCGAACGAAAAGTCGTCACTATCCCGGGCGCGGATGAGCAGCGCGAACACGACGCAAAACGTGCTGTCGACCAAAAAGCGAAGCACGATGAAGCCCGCAGAAACACACGGTCGCGCGGGATGATTGCTGCAATCGTCTTTGCTGTTCTGCTTTCTGCATTAGTGGCTTCGGGATATATGCTTATTCGCAAAACAAGTCTTGGCTCAAGTGTGGGAAATGTGTGGGCAAAATTGAGCGGTCAGACTACAAGCCCCGCTGTGGCAGACAGTTCCCTTGCATTGCTTGATTTAACAAAAAACTCTCAGTCCGGCACCGCACAAAACCTGAGTTCTGTCAATACCGCCTCTTCGCCGACTCTCGCTGACACGGCAAAAAATACCACGACAAGTGTGCCAGCAACTACCCAGCCAATTACCAGTGCAAATCAAACAACAAACACCGCAAAATCTCTGCCCTCCGCTCAAACGCAATCCATAGCCCAAGCATCTACCATGCAGAAAATGGATTTGGCAAAAGAGCGTCCAAATACAACACAGAAAACTGACACGCCGAAATCAGCACCCAAAAGCAATTTCTACAACGTCACTCTGCCCGAAAAGTCAAAAACACAAAGCACAAAACCAACGCAAATCTCAAATCCAGCAACCAAAACACAAGCAGCAAGCACTCAAGCAACAAAGACTCAAGCCATAAGCGCAACTAAGCCCCAAACTCCAAGCACTCAAGCATCGAAGCCACAAGCCACAAGCACTCAAGCACCAAATCCTCAAGCAACAAAAAAAGCAAGCACTCAGACTCCAAGCGCCCAAGCACCGAAAGCCCAAGCCGCAAAAACTCCAGCCGCAAAACCCAAAGCTCTATCATCTTCTGCTTTAGAGCGCCGAGCAACGCAGCAAATTAATGGTGTTTTTGCTATTCAGGTCTATGCTTCACCATCGCTTATTGATGCCGAAGAATGGCTTGAACGCTTGAAGAATCGCGGTTTGGTGAACCCTCTTTTGACCTCACAGGTTGTGCGCGGACAGACGATGTACCGAGTACGATTTGGCTTGTACAATACCTTGCAAGAGGCAGAGCGTGATGCAGCGCGTTTTGGTTATGCTGGAAGCTGGGTTGTACGCTTGCGCTAATCACGTGTTGATTTGCTGATTGTGCCAACTCGCTATATTTTGCTAAATTTGCAAGATGCGATACACGCTTTTGCACAAGGAACGCCAGCAAAGCAATTCATTCAACTTTATCCACGAATCGCACAAATAAACACGAATCAGAAGCCTCGACCATAGTGCTAAATTCGTGAAGATTCGTGTAATTCGTGGACAAAAATATTGTGAATTATTTTGCTCACGTTCCAAGCGCTTCAAAGAATCATTTTTCTACGATGATGGAAACCGATACGCTGACTTCTCCCACTGACACCTTCGCTGTGTTTGAAGATGCTGAACTCACCAGTATTCGCGGACGTTCGGTGGCACGTCGTCGTCTTGACCGTGAATTGGAGACGCTCGACCACACGTCGCACCGCCGCCGTCATACCTTGCTGGGATTTGGTAGCGCATTGTGTGTACTCGTATTGCTGTTGTTCTTGCTCAATTTTCTGGATATTACACCCTATTTGCGCCAGCCGGAGCGAGTGTCTATTCCTATTCAACTATTACAATTTGGCACTGGCAATCCAACCTTGCCAAGCGCTGGGAATCTCACTGCCGAAGGTACTGCCCGCAAATCGCCTCAAAGTCCTGAACCACTTGAAGATGCCCGAGTTTCTGACGCTAAAACTGAAGCAACTTCGACCGTCAAACCCCGCGAAATAACCCAGCCCGCCTTTGTCAAGCCCGTTAAAGATGATGCTAAAACAAGCGAAAAATCGGCGAAAATTGCTGAGAATGCGACAAGTAAAACCGATATTGGCTCGAATACGGCTGCAGCTTCTGCCGATGCCGAAGGCTTGGGACGCTTTGGGTCGGGCGCTGGGCGCGGTCAAGGGTTTAGTTTGGATTGGGGAGGCGGCGGCAATCGCGTTGTGATGCACAAAGAATTGCCGAAATATCCCGCCGGAATTACCACATCGGCACAGATAAAAATGCGCTTTACCGTTCTGCCTAATGGCAGCGTTGGTATGATTTTGCCAATGCAAAAAGGCGAACCTGCCTTGGAACGCGCAGCAATGGAAGCGCTTCGGCGCTGGCAATTTAATCCCATGGCGGCGAATGCCGAGAGCAAGGATATGGTCGGATTTATTACCTTTACCTTCCGAATTCAGTAACGCCAATTGAGGCAAAATTTTAGGAGTTTTTTATGGTGAAAGCCGTTGTCTTTGACCTTGATAATACGCTGGTTGATTTTATGGCGATGAAGCGCACGGCGATTGATGCCGCCGTGACCGCCATGATTGATGCGGGCTTTGACCTGACCTTTGACCAAATAAAATCGCATATTGACCGTATCTATAACGAACAAGGAATTGAGTATCAGCGCGTCTTCGACCAGCTTTTGCAAGAAGCGCTGGGGCGCGTGGATTACAAAATTTTATCGGCAGGGATTATCGCGTACCGTCGCGCCCGCGAAGCCTCATTGAAGCCATATCCACACGCAACGGCAACGGTTATTGAGCTTGTCAAGCGCAATATCAAACTTGCGGTTGTCTCCGATGCACCAACGCTGGAGGCGTGGTTGCGGCTATCATATATCAATTTTCATCACTTTTTTGATGTGGTTGTGACCTTCGATGACACCAAAGAGCGCAAGCCAAGCCCCAAGCCGTTTTTGACCGCCTTGGCAAAACTTGGCGTAGAGCCGCAACACGCCATCATGGTTGGCGATTGGGCAGAACGCGATATGGTTGGCGCAAAAAATGTTGGTATGCAAACAGCATTTGCGCGGTACGGCGACTCATTTGGGAATCAAAATGTGGTCGCGGACTTTATCTTGAACGATATTGCGGAATTATTAACCATCATCGAGACTCAGCGCTCGTCAGCATCATAATTCGTTTCTCATTTTTTGTTTTTTTTTGCAATGGCAATTCTTCCTATCTATACCTACGACCATCCTGTATTGAAGCAAGTCGCCAAGCCGGTTGAGAATATTACCGACGACCTTATTCAGTTCGTCAATGCGATGCTTGAGACGATGAATAACGCCGATGGTATTGGGTTGGCAGCCAATCAGGTTGGTGATGAACGTGCTGTTGCTGTTGTTGATTTGAGTGAACTTGAGGACGAGAAAAAAAAGTCGAAAATCAAGACTCCACCGATTATCCTCATCAATCCTCGTATTACGCTTTTTTCTGAGGAAACAAGCGATTCCGAAGAAGGATGCCTGAGTTTACCAACCTACCGCGATTCGGTCAACCGCCCTGAAAAAATTCAGATACAATTTTTCGATCTGCAAATGCACGAACACACTCTTGAAGTAGAAGGGCTTCTTTCACGTGTGATGCAGCACGAACTCGACCATCTTCAAGGAAAGTATTTTTTTGAGCGCGTTTCGGCAGTGCGCCGCGCTATGGCACATCCGAAATTGCGGCGGATTCAACTTGGTCAGGTTGAAGCAGATTATCCACTTTTTAGCCCCAAATCCCTCACCTCATCGCGCTTTCCTAAAAAGCGGAAGTAATTGTTTACGCATCTCCACACTTGATGAACCACCAAGAAGTATATGCCGGCATTCCCTACGAGATTCGCAAACGTTCGCAATCAAAACGAATGTCGCTCAAAGTCTCGCATGATGGGCGTGTGTGGGTGTCTGTACCGATGCGGGTCTCGCTCCACGATGCCCGAAAATTTGTTGAAAGCAATATCGCTTTTGTACAAGCAACACTAGATAAAGTCTCTCGTGAACGGCAAATAAAGACCGACAAAGCCAGTATTAATGAGCCTTTGGTGTTTATTGTGGATGGAGAATGGCTGCCTGTGAGATTGGAAGGCGGAGAGCGGTTTCGGATGGAAGTTATGACGGAATCAGACGTGCCGCCTACTGCACAAGGCTCACGATTGCTGGTTTTGACCCTTCCCCAAGAAAAAACTGCGACGACGGAAGCACTACGCGCCTCAGCACTTCAATACTGGCGTTTCAGCATGATTAACCGCGCAAACGAGATTCTGCCTCAGCGTACACTCGCGCTTGCGGAGTCGTTTGGTGAGTCGCTCCGCCGTATTGCCGTCAAAGACCAGAAATCTTTGTGGGGAAGTTGTGTAAAATCACGTAAAAGCATCAACTTAAACTGGCGCTGCATTCTCTTTCCGCCACCCGTGCGAGATTATTTGATTATCCACGAACTTGCTCATCTCCGGCAGGCAAATCATTCGCCTGCCTATTGGAAGCAAGTAGAAGCCTGGTGTCCCGGTTACGAAGCCGCCGAAGAATGGCTCAAAGCAAATGGAAAACGGATTATGGCGTTGACAGCGTAGGCAGCCTATCGAAATGTCTTCCCGTCTATTAGATTGCAAAAAAGATAAAAACAGTATTTTGGATACTGAATTCACGAAATTCTCATAGAGAAACCAAACACAAGCCGAATAAAGTCTAACTTCCCGTCTGTACGTTCAAGTACCTCG
>JAAFHM010000191.1:0-3537 GCA_013298375.1 Ignavibacteria bacterium
TGCCTTGTTGTGCCGAAAAGCCACCCCCAAGGTTGATCGAAGCACTGGTCGTCGTTCAACATACTGACCATTCGCAAACAAGCCAAGACCAACGGCATCGGCTCGAAACGCTGTCCCTTGCTGGTTCGATGTTGCCCATTGTGGCGTAAGAGTGAGCGTACGAGTGCCGGCACCTCCTTGCGAAACCAGCCACTCAACATTCACAAAATTTGGATAGGTCGAAGGGCTGTTCGTGATTCCGGGTTGGGCGCGGACGGTGAAAATATCCGCCGTGCCAGTATTGGCTAATGCAATGGGCGAGTACGCAAATGGCGCTACACCAACAGGAAAAAAGTACGAAGTCAACGCTGGGTTATTCATCGAAAGACCACCTAAGCCGTTGGTGATGATAAATGCCGTCGCACTCGTCCCGCGAATCGGTGTAGAAAGAGACAGGGTATTGCTGCCCAAGGTTAGGCTATTGCTACCCGTCGCCAAATCAAGTACGCCAGCCGCTCCTAAGGTCATTGAGCTTGATAATGCCAGAGGGGAATTGAGCAGCACAAGCCCGCCAAAATTGGTGAAATTTACGCCCGGAAGAGATCCATTATTAAACCCTACTCCAAGCGTCACTTGAGAACTTGCCGCCGCCGCCGCGAATCGTCCCGCACCGCTAACGGTATTTGCACCTGTCATGCCCAATGAAAGTGTTGTGGCAGCAGGAATCGTTAAGTCACCGCCAAGCGTCAATGAAGAAGGCGTGCCAAAGGTTAAAGCGCCGCTCAGGGTCATTGCTCCGGCTGTTGTCAAAGCGCCATTAAACGGCGAAGCAAAGCGATTCGCAGGAATTGTACCGCCATTAAACCCTGTGCCAAGCGCAATCACCGATTGAGTATTTGTGCCGTTCAGCAATCCCGTACCATTTGGAAGCGAACCGACACCGCCATTAAGCGTGAGCGTTGATGCTGGATTCACGGTAAAATTACCATTCATTTGGAGGATGCTCGTGGCTCCCATCGTGATATTGCCTGTTTGTGTAAGACCTCCGGCGGGAATGACAAGCTGCCCATTAAACGGTGATGCCAGAAGCGCTCCCGGAACAGTACCACCATTAAAGCCATTTCCCAGCGATACAATCGCTGTATTGCTTTGCCCTTGAATCGTACCAGTTCCCGTGCCAGTCGCGGGCGTATTTGTTGTGTTCAGCGAAAGGGTAAATCCCGAATTAACCAGCAGTTGTGCGCCAGTCTGGATATTCAAAATTGTAGGCTGATTGATAACGGTATTCGCGGTGATGGCGTAGCCAGTTCCGACGGTGATTCGCCCCCCAAACTCTGCTGCACCAGAACCAGTGACGATTTTTGCGGTACCCGGCACTTGCCCTGTGAGCGCTCCATTGGGCAGAACGATTTCCGGAGTGCCTGCCATTGTTGTCTGCCCCACAATCAACCCTGCTCCCAGAAGCGCCGTAGCAGGAGCAGTGGTCATACCAAGTGTGAGTTGCGATGTTGGGTTCAGCGTCAGATTTCCACCAAGACTCAGAGTGCTTGTCGCACCCATGCTAAGGCTGCCGTTCAGACTCATTGCGCCCGTAGTGTTGATGCGCCCCACATATCCTGTCGTAAAATTTGCACCCGGAACTATCCCTGCGTTTGCACCGGCAGCAAACGTTACGATGCCTGTTGCGGATTGCGCTTGTAAGCGCCCGGTGCCGCTCAACGTATTAGCTGCTGTGTTGGTGAAGGTGAGCGTTACGCCAGAATTGACCAAACTTGTGCCGTTCAGTTGAAGAATCGTTGAGTTCAGAATATTGTAATTCGCTGCAAAATTCACCCCATCACCAAGAATAATGCGACCGCCGAAGTTTGCCGGGGCTGTGCCGCTCGGAACATTTGCCGCCGGAAACGTATTGCCGAGTGCAGTATTGCCGAAAAACAATGTTCCGGCACCGACAAACGTCCCGACACCGCTCAGTCCCGTGGAAGCTATTTGATTCAGAAACAACGTGTCTGCGGCATTGATAGTAGTCGTAAAGCCCGCATTGCCATAGATAGAATTAACACCCATCCGAAGACTGCCAGTCAAGGTGCGGGCTTGAATGATATTCAAGCGACCGTCAAAATTTGGGTTGCCAAAATTTGCGCCCGGAAGATTGGTGGACGAAGGGTTGCCAAAAGAAAAATTTGCGCCAAGCGCAACGATAGCTGTATTGTCCTGACCATTGATGCGTCCTGTGCCAAGAATCCGCCCATCAATAGTGAATGTACGAGTAGAGGCGACATTCAGAACTATGCCGGGACTCAAAAATAAAAATGCTCCATTGTCAATCGTATAATTGGCGTTCAGAAGGGAAGAACCGTGAATAAAAAGGTTTCCCGTCTGCCAATTCGTCCCATTTCCCAGACGGGCAACGGGAATCAAATTATTGAATGTGCCGGGACCAATAGCCACGCGCCCTCCAGGACCTGGAGCCGCAGTGCTGGGACCGCCAGTACGCGCAACAATTCTACTCGCGCCGCCTTGAAATGCCAGTGTTTCGATTTGTGTGCAGTTGAGAGCCAAGCTATCATTGACTGTCAGAATACCATTCAAATCAAAAATAGCATTCGGTCCGGCATTGAGAACGGAAGAGCCGACTGCGCCAAACGTTGTCGCCAACTCCAACGCACCCTCTAGCCGTAAGCGCCCATTCCAAGGATTAGAAAAAATATTCCCCGAAACACTGCCACCGTTGGCAGCAGCAACAAAACGAAGAATAGAGGTGTTATCGGTGGCAGAAAATGATCCCATTCCGGGCAAGCAAGCGGCGGTATTATTCATGAAAATTGTTTTTCCTGCCGCAATCGTGAGCGTACCAGTAATATCAAAAACACCATTGGTGTTATTGAATTGCAAAATTGGCGTTGCCGTGCCTGTTGCCGTAAGACTGCTTGCGGTGTTGAGTCTTCCGGTTATGGGGTTGACAAAGCGGTCTCCGTCAAGAACGTTATTATTAAAACCGATGCCCAGATTAACAATGACGTTGTTGATGATATTGATTCTTCCTGTCGCCACGCCTGTCAGTGAGTTTGCGGCGGTATTATTCAGCGTGATTGTGGTTCCTGCAATGGGATTAAGCTGCTGACCGAGATTGAGAATACCCGTAGAGCCAAGAGTGAAAGCGCCTGTAAGCGAGGAAACGCCAGCCGTAGAAGTGCGCAGCGTACCCATGAACGGATTACCAAATCGTCCGCCTTGCAAGGCAGTCGGGCCGGCTGCAAAGCTGATAATTGCCGTTCCGTCCGCGCCTTGGAGCGTACCAGCACCAGGAAAGACAGCCAGCATCGTTCCGGTATTATTAACCGTGAGAGTCACACCTGCATTGACGGTCAATTGACCTGATAAACTCATTGTGCCAGCCGCGCCAATCGTCAAATTTGCCGTGAGGTTGACAGCGCCTCCGGTCTGAATTATCCCTCCAAAAGGATTTTGGAAGAGCGTACCGGAAATGGTCGTGACGGCTGAACCGAGTTGAACTGTCGCAGCAGCAACGGCGGCATTAATCACACCCGTCCCACT
>JAAFHM010000191.1:3569-8495 GCA_013298375.1 Ignavibacteria bacterium
GGTCGTGACGGCTGCGCCCAACTGCACCGTTGAACCAGCAAAGGCGGCGTTGATAACACCCGAACCACTCTGCGTAACCGCACCATTAAAAATGATTCGGCTTGTGGCGGCTTGTAAGTTGATTATTCCAGCAATGGTAGAAGTCCCATTGACAATGACAGTTGTATTGGCAGGGATGTTGAGTGTCGCTCCGGCATTGAGCGTAAACGTATTGCTGATGGTGAGTACTCCCGCACCGAGTGTTACAGGTTGTGTGCCACTCATGGTAAGTGAGAGGATAGAAAATACGGGCGGTGCATCGGAAAATACAAGTGCCGCTGCCGTTGGCGAGATAGTCACGCTGCCATTATTAGCAATAAATCCCGGATAGCTTGTCGCACCGCCGCCTTGTGTCCATGTACCATTCACAGCCGGATTCTGCCATACCGTGCCAGTATTATGGGTATAGGTTTGTGCGTAAATGCCTGTAAGTGCAAGACCACAGAAAAAAACGCCGAGAGTAAAAAGATGCTTGAGCATAAATCTTCTATGAGAGGTTGATACAATGAGTTTTTAGACATTACCATAACATACTGACTTTATACTCATTATACAACAGCCGATGCCGTAGCATCGGAATAGAACTTTAAAGTTCTATTTCGATATTTCGCCCGATAAAAACAGCCTCTTCCCCGAAAACGACGAATACTCATTATTGCTGCTATTGATGTCCAGAAGAAGATAGTGCGGGTCAAGCGTGAGGTACGTTGGCGGGCGCGTGAGCTGCAATACCGCATCAATTCTACCGTTTTGAACGGCAATGCGATGAATGCTGCGTTTCCCATCAGCATCCTCAACAGCAATTTCTATCTCGTGTTCTGAAAAAATCTCGGTTTGTTCGCTTTTATCATTCTGGGAAAATGTCCGTAAAACCCCAATAACCCTCACTCTGCAAGTGCCATCGCTATTTCGCATCACTTCCGCCGATGTGATACTCGCATCATGCACAATCACTCGTTTGAAGAGCTGGTCAATGCGCCAATGCTGTGTTGGCGGACATTCTGCATAGACAAGACTCAGGAAATCTAGCGTTGTTGGCAGAGGTTTCGGAAAGCTGTGATCACGAAGCATCGCCCGCAAGATAGAATTTACGCGCTCTTCGCCCAGCAAATGTCGGAGTTGGTGCATAACGACCAAACCTTTATCGTAATTCACAAAAGCGAGGTCTGACGCGCTTTTGTACAACGGGCTTTCGGCCTCAAAGCCGCGCCCTGACACGTAGAAATCGCGGTGCATCTTAACCATGGCGATTGCTGCTTCGCGCCCGCGCATTTTTTCGTAGAGCATATTCTCGGTGTACATCGCAAACGTCTCAGTCAGCATTGGTGAGCCTTCCACGTCTGCCGGTGCAAGCTGCCCGCCCCACCACTGGTGCGACACTTCATGCCCGGCGAGTTCATTGATAACGTCGGGAAGCCCGCCACTCCTCATGTCCGTATGAAACAACTGATTCTCATTCACAAAAATCGTGGCGGGATACGATGTTGCCGCAAAACCCGACGCAAAACCCGTACTTTCGGCAAAGCGCAGCACATTGTATGGATATGTTCCAAAATTTTTCTCGCAGTAGGCAAGCGTTTCTTTGGCATTGCGGATAAATGCAGGCACATTTTCTGCATGGTCGGGGTGATAATAAATTTCAATCGCAACATCGCTACTACCCGTTTCAATACTGCCTTTGTACGTGTCTCTGGCGATAGCGTAACGAGCCGACGACACGGCAAAACGAAACGGAATCGGCGACGGAGTGCGGTAATGGAAATATCGGCGTTGCTGTAAATGCCCTTCTGGTGCTGCTTCCAGCCATGTTCGTTGCAATTCGCCTACGCAAATGGCGATTTGGTCGGCATCAGTCGAAATAGTTGCATCAAGATTGATAAAGCCGTCATTCGCTTTTTGTGCAATTTTACTATGCTCCTCCAAGGTCTGAAGAGGTGTTGCGGCTGAAAGCCCGCGTTTTTTTCGCTCTTGTTCATCAGAAAGTTCATTGTCTGCTTGATAGCCCAGAAGGGGAAAATATCTGCTTATCCGCATAAACGCGCCATTTTGGATGATAGAGTTAAAGGGTAAATTGAACGTAAACGGCGACCATGATGAATGGAACTGAAAACATACAACCAAGCTATCATAAGGCTTTAGGGGTGTTTTGAGTGCATAGAGATATTGCCCATATTCAGCATCCTGCATAACACATTCCGCATTTGGAATGTTCAAACTATCCAGCACCGAAGCCTTGTCGAGGGAAATCAGCACGGTATCAAGCGGCGCATTTTGGTGATTAACCATTGTATAACGCCCTTCAACCTCATAACGTTCTTGCTGTGGATAGAGATGGATAGCGGTCTGCACGGCGGTAATGGTCGGCTGCGGTATATTCTGGAAACGGCGGTAATGCCGTTCATACTGCTCTGCCCACGAATTACGATATTCTGCCGAACGGTACGGGTGAACAACGTGCATTTGGTAAAAAATATATCCACCACTTCCCGCAGTAGCAACGATACACAGCCCAAATGCAAGAACGTATGCAGGGTTCCAGCGTTGTAATCGCAATGCGTTCCAGAATGACGAAGTTCGTTTCCACAGCACCCCACAAAGCAAGCCAATAGCAAGCGTTATCGCTCCCCAATACAACATTTGCCAGCTAAAGGCGGTGGTGGTAGTGTCAAAAACACTCATGTCGGTCATTTGGGTTGAAAGCGGCGCAGCAAAGCGCAGAAGCGGGTGACGGATGCCAAGCATCCTGCCAAGCGGCGTACTTGTCAGCAAAAACACCCCCAAAGCCAGCACCAATCCCACATAACGGCTTTTAGTCAGCGCTTGCAGACTCACCGTCAACACCGCTGAAAGCGCGAGCGGAAAAGCAAGCACGTATAGGAGCGATGCGTATGCGCCCCAGTGAATATGCGGGTAACCAAGAACAATCTGGCAAATAATTCCAACCATAATACTTTGCGCAACCAGGGCAAACGGCAGCAATGCTGGTGCGACGAGTTTCGCGCAAAAAACCGCCGGGGTTGGAAACGGGGTAGCATCTTCAATCGGGGTTATCTTCGCAGAGTGGCTTCGCCAGAGGATTTCATTGCTAAAGAACAGTATCGCAAGCCACGCAAATGGCGGTAAGGTCTTGAGAATTTCGTTCACCATCAGCGTTGTTGAGGCGAATCGTGCCGGAAACCGCACCCCGCCTTGCACAGCGCTCACAATTTCTACACCAATAAAAAACGTCCATAGAAGTATGAGCAAAAGAAATGGTATGCTTTTCAGCGTCGAAAACACATCCAAGCGAATGAAACTCCAGAATGTCGCCCAGAAGTGGTGCGGGGTTTGAGGGTGTGCGTGTATGCCCTCACCCCGCTCTTCGAGCGACCCTCTCCCAGAGGGCGAGGGTTTCAGGAATGGCTTTGTTTCTTGCCCTTCTCCCTCTGGGAGAAGGGTTGGGATGAGGGTAGCGAAAGGTCTTTCTCGCATAAAACCTTGTTTTTCCTTTCGCTCAAATCGAAAACGCATCATCACGAACGCCAGCAATCCAAGCGCGAAGCTGCTCCAGAGCAAGCGATTCATCAGCATTATGCCGCTAAATTCCACAAGTCGGGTATTGCGCTCATGCGCCGTCCAAGCGGAAGTCTGCTCGAAAAATGTTGCCATAGCGAAGGGGTCAAAGAGTGCTGTAAGCCGCATGGCTTCTGCCGAGACGGACTGAGTATTCGCAATGAGCGGCGAATTGGATGCTATCGAACCCACGAAATACAACACATAGAGCAGCAGCCCCGCAAGAAAAATATAAAGTTTGCTGCGCGTCCACCAAGCCAGTGTTCATGCCATTGCGCAGACAATCGCCGTGCAGAGAAGCGTATTGGGAACGATGAGTAGCAGAAATGGTTGAAGATATGAAAGCAGCGAAAATGCCCCAAACTGCCCTGCATTCGAGGAGGTGTACATAGCTATGAGATGACCACACGCAATACCAACCATGGAAGCAAAAAGAGTCAGTACAGACAGCCCGAAAACAGCAACAAAGCGGCTTACAAGGTAATCCGATATGCGGAGCGGCGCAGCTGTGAGAATGGCATCAAACCGTGCGTCATGCTCTTTGAGCAATGCTTGTGCCGCAAAAAGCGTCGTCGGTAAAATCCCCACAAGCGAGAGAAAACCAATCGCGTATGCCACAATAAACGGCGAGTTTTTATGCACGTTCGCAAAGGGAAAATTACCCCCAATCGCAATCAGCATACCGAAGGCAAACATTGCTCCAAGTGCAATACGAAACGACCATGTAGAGCCATGTATGCGCCATTCGACGGCGAGAAGATGCGGGAGAATTGTTGGTTGTATGCGGCTTTTCATAAAGTTTTTCATGGCGTTACTCCTTCCGATTGATGGCGGGCAAGTGTTCTGAAATACACATCTTCAAGGCTTGGCAAGCACGGCGTGAAGCCGTCTTCAGGCTGTTTATCCGCAAAGACATTAATAGCTAAATTGCCCGCATTGAGGCGCGAAGAAAGCACCTGCATTTCGCCCTTATACCGCACTACGTCTCGCTTTGGAATGGCTTTTGTCCAGACTTTTCCGCGCAATTCCTCCACAAACGCTGAGGGCGCACCTTCAGCAATGACTGCACCGTCAGCAATTATCGCCATTTGCGTACACAAATCGCGCACGTCTTCGACGATGTGCGTGGAGAGAATCACGATAATATTTTCGCCAATTTCGCTCAGAAGATTGTTGAAACGGTTGCGCTCTTCGGGGTCGAGGCCCGCCGTGGGTTCGTCCACGATGATAAGCTGTGGTGCGCCCAGCAGTGCTTGTGCGATACCAAAGCGTTGTCGCATCCCACCTGAGAAGGTGTGAACGCTTTTATCACGGTGTTGGTAGAGGTTGGTTTGT
>JAAFHM010000058.1 GCA_013298375.1 Ignavibacteria bacterium
CAACGCCGTCAAATGCCGCACCATGACTTTCGAGAATATCCCCATAACCAAAAGCGCTATAATTTGACCCGCCGGAAGTTTGAGCCTGCGCGGAAAGACAGGACAACCCAAACCCGCAGACAAGAGCGGCAAAGGCTTGAGAACAACGTTTTTTTGTCAGGTAAATAGCCATGAACGACAGAATCAGGTAAAAGGAAATGGGTGCAAATTTGGGTAGCACAAACGCCACTAACGCGGAACAGTATAGCGAGGCGAATAGGTAATCATTAAGCGTGGACGGCGCTCCGAATTTTGTTCTCGGAGTCCGTAAAACACTATCCGTGAGGTTGTCTGTTCTTCATCGGCGCGGCTAATACCAGTTTGGGTAACAAACTCTGGTCGTAGTTGCAATATCATATTTTTTTTACCACCGCTTTTGACGATATTTTCTACGACTGATGCCATATTCAAATTGCTGGAGAAAACATATCGCGCCGTGCCAGTGGTATTATCAAAAAAGCCAACAGCAGAGGTAGCAGAAATTCTATTGCGCTGTGATTCAAACGACCGACTGACAGCCGGAAATTCCGCATTTTGTTCTTGATAAAGCTGCATAGACTGAGGAAAACCCAAATTGCTCACGGTAGAACGATCCGTGTCAACAGGCAAAATAAGTTCTGCACGGTGAATGGCAGCAAAGGGCGGTAATTGTGATAAATCAAAAGAAAGCCGTGTCCGAAGCGCCGAAGCACCTTGCACGACGATTGCCTCTTGAGCAGAATTATCTGGTAAAGCCGACCGAACAACACTCGCACGACTGAACTCGTTGAAAACAATCTCAGAATCAACGGTATCACTTGGACGTTTTAACCGAATGAACACTCGTGCAGTGCCTGTGTGGGCATACATCGTGCGGGAAGCGGGAAGAATTGGCACAAGAGCCAGACCATCGACACTTTGCCATGTCACATCGTTTGCCTGTAACCAACGAATAATGAGTTGTTTGTCCAAAATTTGTAGAGGCAGTTTGCGTGTCAGCGTTTGCGAAGCGTCGATAAACGTCGAGCCGGGTATCGAATTTTGATATAAACCGACCTGTGTTCCAATCAATGCCGGGTCTTCAATATTGATGGTATGTTGCAAATTATCGGTGTACCAAGGGCGGCGAAGGGAATGAATGCGAAACGGCGAGAATGGACGCAAAGAATCGCCAAGAATAAATCGTGCTGGACTGAGTAGCAACACTGCCGAGAGAATATCACTCTCGTTGAGACCACCATACAATGCTTTTCGTGCTGAATCGGTAATGTTCAATGGGCTAAAACTCAGAAACGTCGTCGAAGTAATGCGGGTCGAAGGAATATCGTTTGCAAGAGCAGAACCGATAAATGCTGGATTGGAAGCATCGGGGAAGCCCATATCCACCGTGATTTTGGGCGTAAACTGCCCAACAACGCTACTAGTGATAAGCGGTAGTGTATCGGAACTAATTGTCACCAGCCTTGTTGTCTCTGTCGGCAGCGTTCCCGAACCAACGGGGCTTGGCGGATCATTGCAAGAAACAATACAGCCGCAGAGAACGGCAAGGAGGGAAAACCGTAATAACCAAAGATTGCGTTGAAAGTAAATAGCCACAAAAATTTGCCAATTTGAAGTGATGGTGCGAAAATACGAGCATTGTTCAATACTCATCTCTCACGGAACAGAGACAAAAAATGCAAACATTCTGTTTGCACTTTGAGGTATTTTGCAGAAAATTCTTACTTACCATTCGCCTGCGTTTGCAGGATTTTCCGATAAACATCTTCATATTTTTTGGAAGAATTATTCCACGAATGATCTTCTCCCATGCCGTTTTTGACGAGTTTGCGCCACGTCGCTTTATCCTTATAAACGGCAAGCGCCCGCTCGACGGCATCTAACATATCGGCTGACTTGTACTCCTCAAAAACAAAACCGTTTCCTTTTTTGGTTGCCGCATCGAACTCATGAACGGTGTCCTGCAAACCACCTGTTGCACGGACAATCGGTACGGAGCCGTAAGCAAACGAGTACATCTGATTCAAGCCGCATGGCTCAAAGAGCGACGGCATGAGATACATATCCGAGCCAGCTTCCATCAAGTGCGAAAGATTTTCATCAAAGCCAATTTTTACGCCCATTTTTTCGGGATATTTTTTCGCTGTGGCTTGCAGCCATTCTTCAATATCTTTATCGCCTTCACCCAAAATGACAATCTGGATATTTTCTTTGAAGAGTTTGTCAGCAGCTTGTTTCAAAAGCCCAAAGCCTTTCTGCTCGACAAGGCGTGAAATCATTGCAATCACTGGTGTTTCGGGCTTATAGTCGAGGTCGAATTTTTTTACCAATGCCTCTTTATTGTCTTCTTTTTTGTCGAGAGAATCAAGAGTGTAACGCTTGGTGATAAGTTTATCTTTTTCCGGTGTCCAAAGCGTTGTGTCAATACCATTAATAATCGGCGTAAAAACGTCTTTCCGCGTTTTGAGTATCGCATTCAAGCCGTCGGTAAGCTTTGGATCATTCAAAAGCTGCTCGCCGTATGTTTTACTCACCGTCGTAATGTGGTCGGCATACATCATTCCCGCTTTAAGAAAGTTGAGCTTGTTTTTATGCTTCAAATTTTCCAACGCGCTTTCCGGCAGACCGGTTTTGTGAAAGGTGTCTTTAAGCGAGAACACGCCTTGATTGCTGACGTTGTGAATCGTAAAGACAATTTTGGTATTCTTGAACTGCTGCGCGTAAATTGTCCGCATATATGCCGCCACAAGAGCCGTGTGCCAATCGTTGACATGAACGACTTGTGGTATCCAACCTAGGAGCGTACAGGTTTGAATCACCGATCGAGCAAAGAAAATAAAACGCTCATCGTTGTCGGCGTATTCCTCACCAGTTTCGGGGTCGTTGTAGAGACCCCATTTTGAGTCAAAATACGGTTTGTTCGTTGTCATATACGCCTGCACTTTTGTGCGGGTGTTGACGATGGACGAAGATTTTACCGTCGCAAACTCACGGACATCACCAATATCAATCGGAATATCTTTCAAACGATTGATCTCGTGAATCTTGTTTTTACGTTCGCTAATAGCGCCGTATTTAGGCAGCATCACACGAACATCGTGTTCGAGGTCGCGCAATGCAAGCGGCAGACCGTAAGCAACATCTGCTACGCCGCCTGTCTTTGCGATTGGGTAAATCTCGCTTGCTACAAAGAGAATACTTAGAGGTTTTGCCATGGTATAGTGTCGGTGCCGAACATGGGAATTTTGACAAAGCCCTCAATATACACAATTTTTACGATAAAATCAAATCATGCCAAAGAACCTAAGTGAAGCAAAACAAGCAATCAAGCGTGGTATCATGCGGCAAGGCTTTCATTATTGTTGCCACTTTTTTACAACGTTTTTGTGGAAAAAATCGTAACTGGTTAGCTTGTTCTGTCAAAAACGTCCACGAATTACACGAATCAAGAACAATTTTTTGGACAATAAACCCGCTCAACCCTGCTGATTCGTGTGGATTCGTGCAATTCGTGGATAATTTTTTGGGGACTAATCGGTACAAAATCAATCATCGTAAAAAAAATGAACGCGCATCTCATCGTACTTCAACCAGACACACAAACGATGAAATACTTTGCAGCAGTACTTATTGGCGACAAAATACCGCCCAAAGTAGGTACAATCTGCATTGTCGGCTCATTTCGCCCAAATAATGCTTGGCGGAATTAACATCCTTTAACATTTTTTGCACTTTTTATCCCGCACAATTTTCGTGCTGTGCGCAATGTTCGTAGATTTGCGCTGAAATTATTTTTTCGATTATTGCTTTATTACCATGAACACCGCTTCACACCTGTACTCTGAAATCGCCGTTACCGTGCAGACTGCACAAGAACTTGGTCTTCACGCACACGAATTTGATGCCATCTGCAAGCGGCTTGGTCGCACACCGACCTATACCGAACTTGGTATTTACAGCGTGATGTGGAGCGAACATTGCTCGTACAAAAATTCTATTCTCGAACTCAAAAAACTTCCCCGTTCTGGCGGTCGAATGCTGGTGGAGGCGGGTGAAGAAAATGCCGGATTGATTGATATTGGCTCGCATGGCGGCAAACATTGGGCATTAGCATTCAAAATCGAAAGCCACAACCATCCTTCCGCTATCGAACCTGTGCAAGGCGCAGCAACGGGCGTTGGTGGCATTTTGCGGGATATTTTCACGATGGGCGCACGCCCCGTAGCAGCGCTTAATTCCTTGCGCTTCGGCAATTTGGACGGTGATTCTGCTGCCCGCACCCGATTTCTCGTCAAAGGTGTGGTGCATGGCATTTCGCACTATGGCAATGCTTTTGGCGTTCCGACGGTCGGCGGCGAAGTGTATTTTGACGAGTGTTATACCGATAATCCGCTTGTAAATGCAATGGCGGTTGGCATTGTCGAAGTCGGGAAAACGGCTTCAGCAGTAGCCGATGGGATTGGAAACCCCGTCTTTATCTTGGGCAGCCGCACCGGACGCGACGGTATTCATGGCGCATCAATGGCATCGAAAGAATTTGAGCAATCGCCGGAAAGTATGCGCCCAACGGTGCAGGTTGGCGACCCATTTGCTGAAAAAATGCTTTTGGAAGCCTCATTGGAATTGATTGCAAGCGGCGTGGTATCGGGGATGCAGGATATGGGCGCGGCAGGAATTTGCTGCTCTACGTCCGAAATGAGCGCTAAGTCGGGAACAGGCATGAATGTTAATCTTGATCTTGTGCCGCTCCGCGAAGAAGGCATGAGTGCTTACGAAATCATGCTTTCCGAATCACAAGAACGAATGTTGGTGGTCGTTCATAAAGGGCGCGAGGCAGAAGCAAAGCGCATTTGCGACAAATGGGATGTACCGATGACACAGATTGGCGAGGTCACGGGCGATGCCACATTGCGCGTATTCCGCAATGGTCAGCAGGTTGTGGAACTGCCCGGAGAATCGCTGGTTTTGGGCGGCGGCGCACCCGTCTATGAGCGCGAATGGCGCGAAGCATCATATTTCCAAGAAACACAAAACTTCGACCTCAATCTGCTCCCCAACGACACTCCACATCACGAAGCCTTTTGGAAGATTCTTGCTTCGCCAACTGTTGCCTCGAAACGTTGGATTTATGAACAGTACGATGCTGAAGTCGGCACCAATACTGTTCTCCGCGCCAATGCTGATGCTGCCGTCATTCGCCTCAAAGAACTTCCGGGCAAAGCTGTGGCAATGACGACCGATTGCAACAGCCGTTATGTTTACCTCAATCCCTACATAGGCGGATTGATTGCCGTCGCCGAAGCCGCACGAAATGTGGCGTGTACGGGCGCTGAACCTGTTGCCATAACAAATTGCTTGAACTTTGGCAATCCCTATAATCCCGAAATTTTTTGGCAATTCCGCGAAGCATTGCGCGGCATGGGCGATGCTTGCCGGGCGCTCGAAACACCTGTAACGGGCGGCAACGTCAGCTTTCACAACGAATCCAAAGCGGCAACGAAAGCCGGACGATCGGGGCGCACCATTTTCCCAACGCCCACAATCGGCATGGTTGGTGTGATTGAGGATGTTTCAACGGTTGTTGGCAATGGCTTCAAACAAGCGGGCGACGCTATCATGCTGCTTGAAGGGCAGGAACACCTGAAAAATTCCGGCTTAGGCGGCTCGGAATACCTCAAGCAAGTTCACGGACTCATCACCGGAGACGCTCCCCATCTGGATATTGAGGCAGAAAAGCGCCTACAAGCCTGTATTATTGCAGCAATTCGCGGGCGCGTTGTGCGCTCGGCACACGATACCGCAGAAGGCGGCTTGGCGATTGCCTTGGCAGAAAAAGCGATTAATTCACACGGCACATTGGGCGCGGCAATAGATTTGAAGCGGGACTTGTCGGCAGGAGTGTTATTTGGCGAAGTACAATCACGTATTGTCGTTTCTTTGTCGGAGGAGCAAGTTCCGGCGTTAGAAGCGTTGGCGACACACCATCGCATTGGTCTCAGCCGCATGGGAACGGTTGTTGCAGAAACATTCGCTATTGCCGGTTGCATTGAAACCACTGTGCCAGAACTTCGCAAGGTGTATGAAATGGCGCTTCCGAAGCTCTTGGCATAGGGTTGTGGACAGTAATTTTAGCGCTACCGCCCCCGCATCTCCTTGATAAGCGCTTGCACTTCTGCCGCACTCACACTTTGCGGCTGCCCGTTTTGCTCTGGTGCAGAGCCGATTTGCAGGGCGCGAATGGGCATCGGGACAACGATTCCTGCACGCTTGAAGGCGTAGTAAATTTGTTTCATCACATTGCTTCGCGCCTCGAACTGTAAATCAAAATGGCTTACGGCAACAAAAAAACGAAAATTGAGCGTAAATTCGCCAAATTCTCGAAACCGCACAATCGGCTCGGGGTCGAACAGTAATCCTCGAATTTTCCCATCGGTTGCTTCGGCATTAAACGCCTCTTCGCGGCTTGCATAGCCGTAATCATGCGCCATTCCGAGCAGGACATCTTCTACAAGTTGTGGGTCGGTATTATGATGAACACCGAAGGTAAGGAGCAGGTATTGTATTTCGCTGGGAAGATTGTAGTTGATGACGATTGCTTGGGAAAGTTTGCTGTTAGGAATAATAACAGCGTTTAACTCCTGCGTTTCGATTGTCGTATTCCGCCACCCAATATCTCGCACGTAGCCCTCGAAACCATCACTCATACGGATATAATCGTTTAGGCGAATTTGGTCGGCAAGCGTGATATAAACCCCGGCGAAAAGATTTGCCAGCGTCTCCTGCAACGCCAGTGCTACCGCCAAACCACCTACACCAAGCGCGGTAATTATCGGCGCAATATCCACCCCAAACGATCGCAAGACCATGACCGACGCAACCGTATAAACGACAATTTCTATCGCACGGCGCGTCAGCGAGACCGCCGCAACGCGGCTATGCTCATGCTCGGCACGAATACGCACTAGCATTTTCAGCACTTTCGTCAAAATATATGCCAGTAAGACGATAAAACTTGCCGTCAGAATCGGTCGTGCATACGGCATAATCACTTTTGCACGTGGAAGCTCTCGCAAGGCAATATTCAGCCCCGTGAGCAAGACCACATAAAGAATACTCCGCCTGAGCGCATCCACCAAAATATCGTCGTAATGATTTTCACTTTTGGCAGCCATGCGCACGAGCCACTTTCCCGTTATCCATCGGAGCGCCACGCCGAGAATAAGCGCTGCAATGCTGATAACGATTGAGGGCAAATAAGGATTGGTCAAATAGGGCAAAACAAAGGCGTTATACAGTTCATCAATCATGGCGTAGAATGGGGATTGGTGGGTAGTTGATGTTCATGGTCTCGTGGTTATTTCTCACAAACACAAATATACGTCGCTTTGCTGTTTGATGTGTAGTTTCAAAGTGATATTTTTGGAGACTTGCCCATAAATTCGATACTATCTTCACTTTTCCCAAAACCTTGATGATTGAACGGTACACACGCCCGCAGATGGGCGCAATTTGGAGCGACACCAATAAATATCGCATCTGGCTGGACATCGAACTTGCGGCTACCGAAGCGCAAACCGAACTCGGCATTGTTCCCCGTGAAGCGCTCGAAACCATCAAAGCCAAAGCAAATTTCGAGGTGAAGCGCGTTCTTGAAATTGAGGAAACCACAAAGCATGATGTGATTGCTTTTCTGACGAATGTGGCGGAATATGTCGGAGAACCAGCACGGTATATTCATTTAGGCATGACTTCCAGCGATGTTTTAGATACGTGCTTGTCGGTGCAGCTCAAGCAAGCGGGAGAGTTGCTTCTGCAAGCAATGGAGCGCCTTCGAGACATTACGGCGCGGCGGGCGGAGGAATTCAAATACACGCTTTGCATTGGTCGCACACACGGCATTCATGCCGAACCAACGACGTTTGGATTAAAATTTCTGCTTTGGCACGAAGAGGCAAAACGTAATATTGAGCGCCTTCGCCATGCCATAGAGACAATTTCCGTTGCCATGATTAGCGGTGCTGTCGGCACGTATGAGCATATTTCACCCAAAGTGGAAGAATATGTTGCAGCAAAACTCGGTTTGAAGCCTGCTCCCGTCTCAACGCAAGTGATTCAGCGCGACCGCCATGCGGAATTTTTATCGGTGTTGGCGATTATTGGGGCTTCGCTGGAGAAAATTGCCGTGGAAATTCGCCATTTGCAGCGCACAGAGGTTTTGGAGGCGGAAGAATATTTTTCCAAAGGGCAAAAAGGCAGTTCTGCCATGCCACATAAGCGCAATCCGATTGTTTCCGAGCGTGTGTGCGGGCTGGCGAGGCTTTTGCGAGGAAATGCGATGGCAGCGATGGAAAACGTCGCACTGTGGCATGAGCGCGACATATCGCATAGCAGCGTCGAGCGCGTTATCTGTCCTGATTCCACTATCACGCTTGATTATATGCTGCATCTGATGAATAATCTTCTGGAAAATCTTCTCGTTTATCCAGATGCCATGCGCAAAAACCTTGATATTACTTGCGGTCTGACCTTTTCGCAAACAATCTTGCTCGAATTGGCGCAGCGCGGTGTTTCCCGTGAAGATGCTTACGCGATTGTCCAGCGCAATGCCATGCGCACCTGGCAAGAGCGCAAGCCATTTTTGGATTATCTGAAAGCCGATGAAGAAATTGTGCGCTATCTTTCTCACGCGGAACTGGATGAAATCTGTAACCTTGAAAAATCCACTCGCAATGTTGATGCCATCTTTGCGCGGTGCGGGCTGTAAGTAGCAATGTCCGCAAATAACCATTTCCGAAATTCTCCGTTATCAAAGTAATCATCATGTCCGGCACGGCAACATCTAATCTCATCAATCTTCAATCGCTGATAGATCTAAGCGCGGCATTGAACGCCTCCGACGACGATGTATTTATTCTGAACACGGCGCTCCTGAGTGTGATGGGGAAATTGCGCACGTTCAAAGCCTGTGCCGTTATTCCCGATAGCAGCAAAGAAGGGTTTTGGAAATGTACGACCACCAAGGGCATGAAACTTCCCGAAACCGCTTTCGCGCTTGCGTTTGAGCCAGATGAGTCGGGCGCTGTGCCTAATCCGCAGGACTATCCCATTTTTGCTGAATATGGTGTTGAACTTTGCCAGTCTGTGCGCAGCAGCAGCGATAGCGATGCTGGTTATTTAGCGCTTTTGTGCTTTGGTGCAAATCTTGCCAAACTGCCTTATACCGACGAAGAACGTCAGTATATCTCGCTTGTGGGCAGTATCACAGCAAATGCGCTGCTGAATGCCCGCAATATCCGCTCTTTACGCGAAACAGGCTCGTATCTTGAGCGCAAAAACCAGCTTTTAACCACGCTTTTTGAGGTTAATCGTGAGTTTACTGCGCTTTTGCAAAAAGAAGAGATTTTGAAATTTCTGACCCTGCGTTTGATGGGACAGCTTGCGGTAAGCCGTTTTTCTGTTTTAATCAAAGGGCAAGACGGCAGTGTGGATTTTGATATTCCCGTCAATCGTCTCAAAATTACGCCCGAAGAAGTTCACGCGCTGATAAGCGATTACAAAGAGCATGGAGAGCAAGCATTGGAGCGGTGTTCGGAGATTATGCGCGATTGCGTTCTTGCCGCACCGATGAAAACGCAAAATGAAACCAAAGGTCTGCTCCTTGTTGGCGAAAAGATGAATAAACAGCCGTTCACGGCGGAAGAGCGTAATTTCTTGGAGGCATTGGGTGGAACAGCGATGACGGCGCTCGAAAATGCGCGATTATTCCATGAAGAACTCGAAAAGAAGCGCCTCGAGGACGAACTAAATCTTGCCCGTACGATTCAAAAAGGCTTATTGCCACAGGAATTGCCACCGATTGACGGTTTTGATATTACGGGCATGAGTGTTTCGTCGAAGCAAATTGGCGGCGATTATTACGACGTGATTCCGCTTGGCAATGAAGAATGGATGCTGGTTATCGCGGATGTTTCGGGCAAAGGCACACCAGCGGCGCTGCTGATGGCAAATACGCAAGCAGCATTGCGGGCGCTGGCTCCACTTCATTTGCCGCTCCCCTCAATGGTCAGCCGCATCAACGACCTTTTGTATGCAAATACAAGTTCAGACAAATTTGTTACCTTTTTTTGTGGTAAACTCAATTCTCGTGAGCGAACATTCACATTCTGTAATGCCGGACACAACCCGCCGCTCGTTCTTCGTGCCGATGGAACATTGGAGCGCTTAACCGAAGGTGGTTTGATTTTAGGCATTATGGAAACACTCATGCCATATGAAGAAAAAACCATGAGTTTTGAGTGCGGTGATATTTTGCTCTGCTACACCGACGGTGTTTCAGAAGCCTTGAACCTTCAGCACGAAGAATTTACCGAAGAACGCCTAGAAGCGTCCTTAGCGGCGTGTGCAAACGAAAGCGCCCTCGCGATTGTGGAAACTATCACCCGCGATGTACAAACACACGCCGGAAGCGCTCCGCAGTCGGATGATATTACGATGCTTGTGCTGCGGTGTGGAACAATAAACTAAACTCTTTTCCTGTTGTTGATAGGTACTATGACCGAAATCTCCCGCATTCTTGACCAGTTTCGCCGCGCATACAATGGTGACGCATGGCACGGCGAACCGCTTGCTTCGATTGTCCAGAATATCACCGCCGAACAAGCAAATAAGCGCCCTATTGCCGGAGCGCACACTATCTGGGAAACTCTGCTTCATATCACCGCATGGGAAGGTGAGGTTTTACGGCGCTTACAGACTGGCGTGATGCAAATGCCCGCCGACGGCGATTGGAACACCGTTCAAGAGGCATCGGAAGCCGCTTGGAATGAGGCTTTACAGCGATTTCACAAGGTTCATGGTGCATTAGAGCAAGAAATAGAGAGCCTTTCGGACGAGAAGCTCCCCGTCATGCTTGGTACGGTGCGCGAACGAGAAACGGGCGGCGGCGTTTCGGTGTATGTCTTGTTGCATGGCATTGTTCAACACAGCATTTATCATGCAGGACAAATAGCAATTTTGAAAAAGGCTTGAGTGGAATGTATGGCAGTATGCTTTTGCCAACAGTTCTACTCAAACTATGCAACTTTTTCGTTCCTCAAGCGTCTCAAAATATCAATTCACAACCTCATTACAAAGGAGTAACAATGCGAGAACTTTCCATTGAAAGCAACGGCAGTTTAGAAAAAACCGCAGTGTATATGAATGGCGAACAGTTGGGCGGTATTCATCAAATGATGCTGCACATTAGCGAAGATGGTGATTTCGACACGATTTTAGTCTATGAAGGCACCGATAAGCAGATGTACACCAAAAATATGTTTAGTGATTACCTTGACAACATCAAAAAAGTCCCCCCAACCTTTAGCGAAGAAGAAGCACAATTTTTACGACTTCTCACGGTGACAAGCGATGGTTCCCTCGAAAGCACCATGGTTTATATCAATGAAGAGCCTCAAGACGGTATTGTTGATCTTTTAGTACAGATTCAGCGCGGCACCCCTGCTCAACGCGGCGGCATTACGACGATGTTCAAGAAACAAGAATCGGGTGAACGCCCATTATTCAGAGCAGAAATTCAATACCGAAATGAAGACGATACTGTCTCGACCGAATCGGTTTTTGGTTAATATTGGGTTGTTGGTTGCCAAATTTGCGTATCTCCTTATTTTCCATAACTTTCTTTGCTATGAATATGATAACACAATCAAACTCCCGAATGTGGATAGCCGCCACGCTTTGTATTCTTTTCGGCTTAACACTTTTTCTTGCTGAAGCAGAAGCACAGCGTCGCGGTGGCGGCAGCTTTGGCGGTTCCCGCCGAAGCACCCCTTCTTACGCTCCCAGTCGCCCATCGGCACCTTCATCCTCAATGCAACGTAGCGGCGGTAGTTTTGGCGGCTCTCGGTCAATGTCTCCGGCTGCCGGTAATAGCTATCGCAATTCGTATGGTATTCCTCGCCAGAGTGCGCCCGTGTCTGTCCCTGGGGCATCCTCGCCCTACATGGTACATAGTTACGGTGGTTATACCGATGGTTTGATGATGGGGTATTTAATGGGGCGCACTTCGGCAATGTGGTACACTCCGTTCCATCCGGCATTTTATTACTCGCGCCCTGTTTATGTCAATAATCCCGATGGCACGATGGAGGTTTATCCGCCGACCTTCTCTTTTTTCCGGCTTTTTATGGGATTAGCTATTTTAGGCTTGATTGTCTGGCTGGTAATGCGCTTTTTCCGTCGCCGTGCTGGGGTTGAGAGCGATTCGCAATCATCGTTTGCTTGAAATTCTACTGTAAACGACAACATATTTCGAGCGTGGTTGGATGTCTTTGATCATTCACCACGCTCATTTTTTTTGTATTGCCCGCATGGATGCGGCTTAGGGGTTTTCTCAAATTCTTACGATGATCATTCCTTTTTTAGATACCGAAAATTTTGTATCTTACGCGTTGATTTTCCCTGTCTTTTTTCATTTCTTTATGTTGAACTATCATGCAAAGCGCAGCATTCCTTGACGCATTAGACACGATCATTAGTGAGCGCAAAATGCTAGAACACCCTTTTTACCTGATGTGGAACGAGGGTGCCTTGACCTTGGATATGCTTCGCAGCTATGCAAAAGAGTATTATTGGCAGGTTTATTACTTTCCAACATTTGTCAGCGCCACTCATGCAAATTGTGATGATATGACCGTGCGACAAATGCTTCTGGAAAATCTTATTGAAGAGGAGCATGGACCGAATAATCACCCCGAACTCTGGCTTCGTTTTGCCGAATCGTTGGGGGTGTCGCGTGAGGAGGTTCAACATGGAAAATATTTGCCAACGACCAAAGATTCGGTGAGCATTCTTCGAGAACTTGCGGGAAGGTCGAATCCTGCCGAGGGACTTGCCGCCTTGTATGCGTACGAATCTCAAATTCCCGACGTTGCGCGGACAAAAATTGATGGGCTAAAAAAGTTTTACGATATTCATTCGGAAGATGGCTTGATGTTTTTTACCGTCCATGAAGAAGCCGATGTGATTCATAGCCGTGTTACCCGTGAAGCACTCGTACGGATGTGTCCGACACCCGAATCCCAACGCATAGCGCTGGATGCCGCAAAGGAAGCGGCTGACGCAATAAATCTGCTTCTCGACGGTGTCTATGAATCATACTGTGCCTCGCGTCCCCTTGCCTAATAAACGTCCCCAATCTCTTCATTGTACAAACTACAACGCAAAGGGGTCTTTGGGCGAACTTATCTGCCCAGTTCCCGATGCTGCTGTACTGCCGCGAATTGCCCCCAAATCCTTCTGTGCAAAGCCAAAAATACTTCCGCATACTCCGCCTAAAATATGGGCAAATTGGGAAATGTTATCCATTTTGAGCGTATTATAGATTTCTCGCCCTAAATATAAAACAACAATGATCACAAATGTTAGCGGAATATGACCTTGCTTGAGATTCGCAAATGAACTCAGCAAAATCATCATAAAGACAATACCGCTTGCTCCCATGAGTCCGGTAGGAAAGAAGAAATTATTGAGAAGCGAGGTAATCAATGCCGTTACCAAAATCATAATAAGCATCGTGCGCGAACCATATTTCTCTTCGAGCAGTGGACCAATCAGGAGGATAATGGAAAAATTACCAAAAAGATGCTCCCAATTTGCATGACCAAAAATATGGGAAAAAAGCCGGACATAGGTAACAATGTCATTCCACGGCATACCCGGTTGTGTTGAAAAAAATGATTGACCAATTCCACCGCCAGTAGAATTACTAAGAACCATAACCCCCGCAGACAGGAGTGCAAAGGTCAGAACGACAGGCGCATTGTAATCAAGTTTCATAGCATTATCTTGAAATGGGTTTGGCAAAAAGTTCTTCAAATCGCTGACGGAGTGCTTCTTCCCCGTGTGTGATGGTGCATCCAATTGGTACAACCGCAAGCGTAAGCGACTCTTGTGCAAATATATGACGAAAACGACGAAGTTTCACAAGGTCTTTTTCTGTTGTTGCAATAATCGATTGTTGATTCCCTTTGGCTGTATGAACAATAGTCTTGATATGGCTGTGAGTATATCGAATGTGGTCTCGAAATGTGAGAACTCCTCCCAACTCAACACCCATTATTTGTAATGAATGATGAAAACGTTCAGGATTGGCAATACCGGAAACAGCACATACTTTTTGTGGTAGAGATATTTTTTGTCCCTCAATATCGTATAGACCTAGCGGATGTGTTTCGGCTTCGAGGATAAGCGATTCGGGGTGTATGAAGGAATACATTGGATGATGAGCTTCAATGGGTCTTGCTCCGTTCATAAAACAAATAATCGCCGCTCGTCGTAACGACTCAAGTGGTTCTCTCAGCCTTCCTAACGGAAGAAGATATTGATGCTTTAATGTGTAGGAATCCAGCAACACAATATCTATATCGCGGCTTAAATGACGATGCTGAAAACCATCATCCAAAACAATACAGTTCGCCTTATAGCGTTGTATCGCAAGAAGGCTGCCTTTCGTACGATCTTCGTGAACAATCACTGGCACGGTTGGAAATGCCAGAGCATGAAGCAAGGGTTCATCTCCGCAAAACTCGGCATCCTCTGTTCTGAGTGCTACACCATCGGAAACAATAATCTCGCCCTTTGTTTTTCGTCCATATCCGCGACTCACAACTGCTGGGTGCGTTGAAGGAAAATGCTCTTGTAATAAGCGTAGTATTGCTTGAGTAAAAGGGGTTTTTCCCGTTCCCCCTGTTGAAATATTTCCCACACAAATTACTGGAACAGCAATAGCATTGATGGAGATTTTGCCCGTATCAAAGCGTTTATTCCGCCATCCAATAACAAAACCATATACCTTTGCTACCCAATGGAGAGATAGTTTTTTCCAC
>JAAFHM010000331.1 GCA_013298375.1 Ignavibacteria bacterium
AAAAAACGGCATAATTCGCCAAAAAAATTTGCTTAAAAATCAGTACATTGCATAACCACAATGCCTCACTAATCCTTGAATACACTGACACTATGAAGGTTCCAAATTTCCTGCAAGCATTTATTGACGAGCCAAAGTTGAGAGATTATTTGCTTTCGCCAACACATCCGCAAGGCGCATCAAAAGCACGATTTCTGGAAAGTCTTGGGTATGGGAAATTAGATATTACAGCACTGGAGAAGGCTTTGCTACATATCGTCATCAATTTTGATGTGAGCAGTTTCCAGGAAACATCGCATGGTGTGAAGTACGTTGTTGATGGTATGTTACCTGTTCCTAATGGTTATGATGCGCTCGTAAGAACGGTGTGGATTATTGAGCAAGGGCGATCTGCACCTCGATTCATCACCATGCACCCACTATAACTTTGATACACCCAAACAAAATATGATTTTCACATTATCCTCAAAAAAGCCATGATACAAGAACATGAATTAGTCGCCTTAACACGGCAATTTCCCGAATATCATTTGGAAATAGATGATATTGGAACTGTTGTTCATTGCTACGAAGGAGGCAGTGCCTTCGAGGTAGAATTTATGCTCGGCGGTGGCGAAACCATTGTTGTTCTGACCCTCGAAGCTGAGGAAGTCCGCGCTTTGCGGTCGCGGGATGTTCTTCATGCTCGCCGCGTTGCGGCTTGAAGAATATGATTCTTGCTAAAAACACTGTTTGCGCATTGTAATCGCACCTTTCAGAGGCTCATTTGCTGAATTTTTTCCTGAACAGCTTCGGTTACGAAGGCATTCAAACTTGTTTGCTCCAAACGTGCGCCGAGCGAAATTTTGCGGTGCAACTCCGGCGAAACCCGTACGACGAATTGCCCTGAAAATGGCTTGGAAGGCTCTTCGCCGCGTTCTTCGCAAAAAGCGAGATAATCTTCGACAGAGGCAATAAATGCGCGGCGAAGTTCCTTGACACTTGTGCCTTGGAACGTGATGACATCGTTCACGTGCAGCACTTCGCCGTGAAAGATATTCGCTTCGTCGTCGAACTCGACAACGCCAGTGTAGCCTTTATGGTGTAGCATTGGTTTCCTCTGAAGAAATGCCCGCAGCAAGCAGAAAACGTCGTACAGACTTCAGTGTACCTTTGTCTGTTTCGCGCTCCGGATGCGGGCGGTGAAAGACTGCACGAACACCACTCAATGCCACGCGAACACGCGATCCTGCGCCCTCACTGACTTCTCCGCCCAATGCTCGAAAGAGAGACTCAATATCGCTCCACAGCACATCACTACGGACGGGCATAGCAAAAATAGCGGTGAGAGTTTTGCGTTGTTTGGCATTCATGCTTGATTGCAGTGATGATTTTTTTTGGTATCAAATAATGATACTAAAACTACGCAATTTTTCTTATTCTTCCAAATGGTGTAAAATGTGTCGTTATCACCTTTTCATCGAACCTTTGTGGAATTGAAATCGTGAAATCATCAGTTCGTGGAAGTTGTGGTCGTCCTTTTTCATCGAACCTTTATGGAATGGAAATCATTGTATAGCGGCAGGAATAGTCATTACTCTACGTTTTTCGCTTTGTGGAAGTCTTTGGTTGTGGCGTTTCTTGCGGTTTTGGTGAGTTGCTTTTGCTCCGTTGTTGTTGCATTGTCTGACCCTTTTTGAGCGTTTTGGTTTCGCCATAGAGCGCGTCGTAGGCGGCGTGTGTACCAATCCAAAACCACACAATGTCATTCTCTATTTTTATGCCCATTGCACGGTGTCCGCGTCCAATGCGTACCGACCAAATATCATTATCCAAATGTTTGAAGTGCAAACTTGGGTGGAATGGGGAGGCTTTCCAGAGTTCGTAGGTCGCATCTGTCAGGTCTTGAATCTCAGGTGGGAGTTTTGCAAAGGCTTTTTTGAAATCTTCATTGCGCCAAGAAGTCATTTCCCAAAGCCCCCGCGCTCAGTTTTACCAGCCAGATGGTCTGCTACGGCTTTTGCCGCCATCTCATGGAGCAGTGCTTTAGAGCGCTCTGTGGTCAGTTCTTTGTCCCAATTCTCTTGCATTACGTCAGGGGATTCGATCTGAGCCGTTTTCTTTGTTGTTGTACGCTTGTTCGATGGTGTTGTCCGTGATTTGATGAGGGTTGCCATGATGAGGATATAAATAGTGAAGATGAATCAATGCCGCTTAAAAATACTATTTTTCCTGCGCAAAACCAAGCAAGCGTGTCGCCGTTTCATCGAACCTTTATGGATTTGAAAGGGTTTTTACTTGATAAATTGAGTGCGAATGCCTAGGTTTTGTCGGTGGGGCAAAAAAATCACCTTTTTCCTGCAAAGAAATTTCACCACGAGTGTCTATGATGAACATGGGATAACCACGAGCGCTCTGTGATGTCCTCACAAAATTGTTGTTTCCTCATCATAAACGAGATTTGCCATGAAGAACTTTGCTTTGGTGCAACGTGCTTGCGCCCTTGCTGCTGCTTTGGTTATTTGCACTGTGATTGCTGATATTGCACTACTAGCGCAAGAAAAAAAGGAAGAATTGGGCAATAATGCGCCCGCCGACAGCACCCAAAAGCAGGAATTACGCTACTACGTCAATTACGGCTATCGCGGCTCTAATCCTAGTGCGGTGAATGCGGAGTTTTCCAAATTTGGCTTGCCGGGCTTGCCCGATGGAATGTTTGATATTTCTGCTGGCTACAAACGATTTTATCCGAGTAATTGGATGTTTGGTTTTGATTTTGGTGTCAGCTTCGGCTTCAATCGAAACCAGCAATATTCCACGTCGGTTATTAGCATTTACGACCGAATCTGGGGCGGATACCGTTTTGTCAACACCGATGCCGTGAAAGTCTATGCTGCTGCTGCTTTAGAGCCAAATTTTACCTTTACGACGACGACCAAAAACCGCAGCGTGAGTTTTGGTTCCTATCTTGCCAACCCCGCCGAAAGCTCTCCGGGGGTGAATTTGCTGATACCACAGATCAATATCCCCATTATGCTCAACGCAGAAATCAAGTTGCCAAATTGGTTCAATGAGCCGACCAATACGTGGTTGGGACTCTATGCCGGATATACCTTCAATGCCTCTGGAAATCTTCCCGTGCAGGGACGCGACGGAACACGTTTTAACGATGCACCAAAGCAGCCCGGAGGCGGTTTTATGGCTGGGGTGAGCTTGAGTTTCGATTGGGGGCAATTTTTTAAAAAACAGATGGAAGCCTTGAGTCAAAGTAGCGAGAAAAAATAGTGTCAATACTGGTGTTTCCGGCAGCGTCAAGCAATGTTCTTTCCTGCCGGAAACGCTTTGGTATGTAGTCATTTTCCATTTTAACATTTTTTAAGAATGAGAACTCCGAAAGGTCTCGCTATGTTTGTATCGAACTTGAAGTTTTCTTAACGATAAAATTTTTTGACGATATTGATTCATTATGCTACAATCCTCTCAACAAACCGACGAACAGCTTGTAAGCCAGATGCAGAGCGCCTTTCGGCGTGACCCGCAAAAGGCAAATGAGCTATTTACCGTGCTGTATAAACGGCACGAACAGCGCGTCCGGCTTTATTGTGTCCGTATGCTCTCCGATACGGAACCTGCCCGCGATATTCTCCAAGAAACCTTTGTGCGGCTCTACAACACGCTTTCGGAGGGAAAAAATATTCACAATGTCTCCGGTTATATCATCCGCACCGCACGAAACCTCTGTTTCAACCTGAAGCGCGATACCAAAAAGACCGTTTGTGTGGATGAATTGGAAATCGCTTTACCCGTCCAAAATGGTTTCGGACACGTCAACCATGAGCATAACGAGTTGCTGGAAATTATCGGTGTAGCTCTTGATTGCTTGGATGACGAGTACAAAGAAGCATTTATTTTGCGCTATTACAGCGAAATGAGTTATGAGGAAATTGCTGATGTGACAGGCACAAACGCGAACAATGCCGCCAGTCGCGTCTTTCGGGCGAAACAAAAATTGAAAGACTTGTTATCACGCTACCGCATTGATATTGAGCGCATGACCGATTAGCCTCTTGGGGCGAGAAATGGGAAAAAGGCACGGTAAAGCGCATAAATACTATCACCTATCATCTGAAATCTGAACAATCATGCTTGCTGATTTGATACATAAATTATTTGACGGCGCACTAAACACCAAAGACAAAGACCAGCTTTTAAGCACTCTTTGGAGCAGTTCTGCCTCTATGAACGAATATTGCCACCAGCAGCGTATCCACGACGCTGTTGCAATGGACAAAAGCGCTATTGTGAGCGCTGCGTCGCCCGACGACGACCTTGCGGCGATATTTGCCCGTGTGCAAGAGCCGCAGGAAAAGCGGGCTGTTCTGCCGATTCCTGTTTTACCAACGGCAGACGCACACGCACCGGGAATCGGAAGCGGACAAGCAAGCACGGAAGCGCTTCAGAAGTCAGGTTTTATACCTCCGTTGGCAGACGATGATTCTGCCAAACCGAATAAGCGTCGCCGTCCGATACCAATCATCGGCAGAATGGCACTGCAAGCATTGAGTTTCTGTGTTGTCGGTGCTGTTGCCGCAACCTTTGGCGTGATGCCGCTTGGAAGGGGATCTGCTCCATCATTTTTTGCTCAAAATAATGGCATAACTCGTCAAAACGTCGAAAAGCCTGAGAACCAGTTTCCGAGCGCTGTGTCGGAACATTCAACGCTTTCTTCATTTGGTGTAACAGCAAAATTGATTCCTCACGTTCCGACTGGTATGCCATCTTCTATTGCCAATGGCTTTCCTTCTAGCTTTGCGTTTGCCGATACAAGTGAGAGTGAGCAGGGCAAAGAGATTGCGAGCTATTTGCCCAAAAATTTTCGTAAAGAAATGAACGAGCATCAGTCCTCGGAGGCGCTCCAGATGTGCGTTTACAAGGGAATTAAGCGTATTGGCGGCTATCCCGAAGAACCAACGATGCCAGACGCAGTACAGACGCTTGCCACGACGACGCTGCCATCTCCGAAGCGCTTGCTGCCTCCTAAAGAAGCACACAAGCCATTTCTGGCGCTGACCGCACGAACAAGTATGAACATCGACCCAAGCGGTTACGGTGTGAGTGTTGGTGCGATGTATGCGCTTTCAGAGCGCGATGCTGTTGGTATTGAAGTTGGCGGAGCATTCGGGCGTAAGGGCTTGAAAGCACGGAGTTCCGAAGGTGTTCAAGCGCTTGATGCGGCGGGCTTTCTGGCAAATGTGTACCGTTTTACGCTGCCTGTGGTGGGAACGAAATTATCAGTGTTTTCGCAGGTTCGCCTTGGCATTGAAAGCACAGGAACAATTTTTGGCGGAGTTGGCATTGGCGCACAGTACCAAGTAACGGATAATCTTTTTCTTGTCGCTTCTGCCGAAGGCGCACGGGCGCTCTGGCAATCTCCAAGTTCAGATCAGGCGTTCAAGTTGGCGCATGATGGCGTGAGTTTGGGTGTGGCAGTGAAGTTATAAGTGCTTGCCCCGTAAAAGCCTTCGATTTCTATGACCTTAGCAAGCAAATTCTGAAGTCAAAGCAGATTTTTTTGCTGGTCGTACCGAAATATGATGTTCTTGGTATTTCTGCTTCGAGTTTATGACGGCACAGAACACTTTGA
>JAAFHM010000175.1 GCA_013298375.1 Ignavibacteria bacterium
TTGCGATGCTACGCGGCGACGCACCCGGCACAAGTCTTGACCGCATGAATGGTGCGGCACTGGCTGAAGTGCGCAACCCTGATATGGTACGCAATCCCGATATTCTCGGCAACGATATTCGCCCGAATGGTCCGTACAATAGCGCGTTTAACGTCTCGCCCGTCGGGATGTTGGATGAAGACGCGCTGGAAAATATGCAGGGCGTAACCTCCATCGAAGAGGGCTTGAAAAACCCTGATGCCGTCGTGAAGTTGGATTTGCAAAATAATGGTATGAAGCGCATTCCGCCGGAAATCGGTCGTTTTCGCAACCTGCAATATCTCAACGTCAGTCGTAATCAGCTTTCCGAGCTTCCCCGTGAAATCGGCAACCTCACCAGATTGCAAGTGCTGAACGCAAGCGGCAATCAAATTGATATTCTGCCGCCTGAACTGAGCCGCTTGCAAAGCCTTAAGCAGCTCAATCTTGCGACGAATTTGCTAAAAAAATTACCGCCCGAAATCGGTAAACTGACCAAATTAGAGTTCTTGGATGCTAGCGAAAACCGCTTGGCACAGGTTCCTGCTGCACTTGGTCTGGCAACAAACCTCCGCACCGTCTATTTGCGAACAAATTCTTTAGCAAATCTTCCGCTCGAAATCGGCAAACTCAAGCGTTTGCGCGACTTGGACATTGATGATAATTTCTTCAGCGACGACGAACTCAATAATGTCTTTAGCATTCTGCCCGATACCAATGTGATTTCGCAAACGCAACAAGGCGCTCAAACGGGCGGCGAGCAGCCTGCGGAAGAACAGCAGTAATTGGGAAGGCACTACAAGGACAATGTCGTATTTGCCCCCTTGATAAAGGGAACGGGGGATTAAACGGTTGAATGCCGTTCCAAATCACTCGTTGTACGCAGAAAATCCCCCGTTCCCCCTTTGTCAAGGGGGCGAATGAGTGAAACTACCATGAAACCTGAAGAGTTAGTATCAATGGTTTGATAACGTCTGGTATCCAGCACGTATCCAAGCAATCATGTATCGCAAAAAAGCCCTATAACTACTTATCAAATAATCACCTCGGAGACGCAGGTATGAAACGTTCAGTCTTCTTCTGTGTGGCGCTGCTCTGCCTTGCGTCATACACAGCGTGGAGTCAAGCACAGCGCCGTCCCCCCACAGGCAACCGTGGAGCAACGACGAGCAGAGCGCCCGCCGCTAATAATCGGTCAACGGCAGCACGTCCGGCGGCGGCAAATACAGCACAACCAGCCGTTGCAAACGACCCGCCACAAGGCACAACGCGGGTAAATCCCGCACAAACCCGCCCAGCAACTGCCGCCCGTCCGGGTGCGCCCAGAACAGGTGGGGCTGCAAGGCCCGTTGCACAGCCCGTTATACCGCGCCCTGTTGTGGCGCGACCAACGCAGCCGCCGATAGATTACTGCACCTTGTGTGTTAGTACGTTGGCAACCATTGAGCATCCGCTCCAAGTGGGGTCGCTGGCTCGCCATGCAGCACTTGGTGGGGGCGGTTTTGGCATGGGCGGCGATATTCGCACCTACGCAGCAAATCCGTTTATTGTCGATTCGTACTCGCTGACAGTGAATCCGGCATACGCAGACCGTTTTCGCAATAGTATTTTCGTTAATGCAGGGTCGGTCGCGGGTGCAAATTCGCAACCCCTGAGCAATTTTGGCGGTCCGTTTATTGGAGCGATTTTCGACATCAGCCCTCGCGTAACCGTGGGCGGTATGGTTTCGTTTGAGTCGTTCCCAGGTGTTACGGCGGTTAATACTGATATTGCCAATATTATCGCTTTGAATAGCATTTTGGGCTTGGCACAGCAGTATCCGGGAGGTATTGCACCACTTCCGGGATTGACCCAACTCCGCGCCCGCAATAATGGTCAGGTACAGGTCACATACAATACTGGTGACGGCAAAGGTGGTGTGGTCATGGGGGCAGGTGTTTCGTTTACGACGACATCGCTTGCACCCTTAGCAAATCAGCCGCGCTCACAACCAGCCTCGAATATTACGCAGGTTGGCTTTAATGCGGGCATTTTGGTAACAACCAATACGCAGTCCATGTTGGATTTGTCGGGAACGATATTGCTCCCGCGCATTACGCTTCCCCAGCCTAATTCGACAACCAATACGTTTAATTACGGCGTGACCGTGATTGCCCTGAATGCACGCTATATTTCGCGTCTCTCGAAGCAGTTTACGCTTATTCCGATGGCAAACTTGTATAGCCTACAAAGCGGTTCGCCGTATTTTGGGAATATTACGAGTATTGATGCTGGTTTGGGCTTTAATTATGCTGTCGGACCACTCTTTTTCGTGGGTGGTTTGAGTTTGTCGAGCAATAGCGGCGGAAATCCTGCAAGTCAGGCAATTCCGGGCGCTACATCAACATCAACGGAGCTTATTTTGCCGCGCTGGAATATTGGCGTGGAATACAGCATCATCGAATGGCTGCGCATACGCGCTGGATATGCTGGATACAGTTCTTCGGCACGAAGCGGAGACGTTGTTGTGCCGTCATACTTCGGTTACGCGCTTTCGGAAGGTGTTTCGCTTGGCTTCGGGCTGGTGTTTGGTAATTTCACGTTGGATATTACCACCGACACACGCATTATTCGCCAAGGCTTAGGAAACATCGGAAGTGGACAGCCCACGTTTGGTTTTGTTTCGGCAAATTTCCGCTTTTAATGGCGATAAAATAAAAATGGTGTTATTGCACAATACTGTGAACAACACGTGATACATCAATGTGGCAAAGGAATGTCGTAAACGCTTGTGTTCACGGCATTCCTTTCCGCCGTTCTGCTGATGTTGGTATTGGTAAGCGGCAGACAACGACGAACAATTTCGTTATTCAATTTTTCAAGGAATACTGCTATGCGATGGAACGTAAGCTCCCACGCCCCTTTGAACCAGATTCAATCTCATCATCGCGCCTCCGAACAGGCAGACCGTCGCAATACACAAGACTATGCGCAGCTTGTCAAAACAGCCTTGCTCATGGCGTTTTTGTGGATTGTGTTGATGTTTTTTGCCCTTGGTCGGCTTTCTGCACAACAATTATCCATCGGGCAGCTTGCCGACCAAACAACACCCGCTAATACGCCGCTTTCGGTACAGTTAATCCTTACCGATGCCAACCCTAATATGGTGACGGTGTTGGGACTGTCCGACAATCAAACGCTTATTTCCGATAACAATATCGTTATTGCTCAAGGTGGAACGCAACGGCAAATGACGATTACGCCGACGACGGGACAGAGCGGCACGACGTTCATTACCGTTGTTGCCACTAATGTTCTTGGGCAGAATACGACGATGAGTTTTCGTATTACCGTTGGCGGGGTGAATTTTGCACCCGTTATCAGCCCGCTTTCTCCTGCTTCGACTCCGTCGGGCGTAGCGATTGCGATACCCTTCACGATTACCGATGCCAGCCCGGGAACGGTTAGTGTTGTCGCGGCTGCCGATAATCCCTTGCTGGTGCCGAATAGCGGCATAAGCATTACAGGATTTGGCGCATCGCGCGTTTTAACAATAACGCCAAGTTCCACGCTTCTCGGTAATACCGTTATTACGCTTGTTGCCGCGAATCAGAGCGGTTTTACGGCGCGTGCGTCGTTTACCTTGACCGTGACTCAGCCTCCTTCGGCTCAAGCGCCAACGATTACGGCAATCTCTGACCAGACAACCGCTATCGGCGTACCTGTTTCCGCGTTCTTTAATGTTTTCGACCAAAGTGGTTCCCAGAACGTCAATGTTTTTCCTAGCTCAACTAACCTCAGTCTTTTGCCGACGGCGAATATTGTGATTACCGGTACGCAGTCCTCGCGTCAGGTGACATTGACTCCTCTGCCCAACGTTAGAGGGCGAGCAACGGTGGTGCTGAGGGCATTGAACCCGTCGGCACTGAGCGCAACATCAATCTTTACGTTGTATGTCGCCTCGCCGAATGATGCACCCGTTATCGAAGGGCTGCGCGATACGGTGCTGCCGCAAAATACGACCGTCACCATTCCCTTTAAGGTTTTCGACGCAAACCCCAACACGGTTTTTATTACACCGACTTCCGCAACGCCTGATATTGTGCCGAATCCGAATGTGATTATTAGTGGAACAGGCATTAACAGGACACTGACCTTCACCCCCGTACAAAATCGCTCCGGCGAGGTGATTATCAATATCGGGGTGAGAAATCAAAACAGCGTTGTGACCTTTGCCGTCTTGCGAGCAACCTTGATTGCGCCGCCGCGAGTCGGGCAGATTCCAGCGCTTTCGACTCCCGTCAATACGCCTGTCAGACCGTCATTTACGCTGGAAGATGCGAATACGTCCGCATTAACATTTAATTTTTCCTCTTCCAATCCGACCCTTATTCCGACGAGTAATATCAGCGTTGGCGCACAAGGGCTGCAAGGGCGCACGTTGACGATTACGCCAGCACCAAATCAACTCGGCACGGCAACAATTACAATGACCGTGACGAACCAATTCGGGCTGGCGACGACGATAAATTTCCCCGTAACGGTGTTCCAAAATCAAACACCGCCGAGCATTGGGAATATTGCTGGCGTAGCAACAGCACGGAATGTGCCTGTTTCCACGATGTTTACGGTGAATGATGCCGATATTACCAGCCTTCGTTTTTCTGTTACTTCCTCGAACCCGGCGCTGTTTCCGGTGAATAATGTGATTGTGAGCGGCTCCGGTACGACGCGCATTATCACGCTGACACCCGCACCAAATCAGATTGGAAGTTCGCTTATCACGCTGACGGTGACAAATTCGTTTGGGCTTACGGCTTCGACGAGTTTTCTGGCGAGTGTGATTCCGCCGCCTGCGCCGCCTACACTCAGGGCGATTGTGAATTTGACAACGTATCGGAACACGCCTATTTCCATGCAGTTTGTGGCAAGCGATGAAAACCTCGCCTCGCTGGCTCTCTCGGCGGCATCGGGGAATCAAACGCTGTTTCCGAATAGCAATCTGTTCCTCTCCGGTTCGGGCGGTTTGCGGACAATTACGATGACACCAGCATTTAACCAGCTTGGCGTGGCAACAATCACGATTACGGGCGTAAATCAGCAAGGGCAAGTCGCAACGCTGGATTTCACCGTTACGGTGCTGCCACTGCTCTTGCCGCCGACTATTGCACCAATTGGAAATATCACGATTGGGCAAAACCAAGTGGCAACGCGGCAGATCGCTGTCAACGACCCACTTGATGTGAACACGCTGCGTTTTGCCTTTGAATCCACCAATCCGACATTACAGCCCACAAGCCGCTTGCAGGTTAGTGGCGGAGGCACTTCGCGGACGTTGACGGTAACGCCCGCCACCGACCAGGCAGGAACGAGTGACATTACCTTGACGGTGACAAATTCACAGAATTTGAGCGCCAATACCAGTTTTCGTTTGACCGTCATTCCGCCGCCAACGGCTTCGGGCTTTAGTCCGCCGAGCCTTGTGACCAACCCGACAAAAACAACGTCCTCGGACATTACCGTTACCGATGGAAGTGGCTTTCCGTTGACATTTTCCATTCAAAGTTCCAACGAAAACCTTGTTCCTGTGGGCAATGTGCGCGTCGAAGACCTTGGTGGAAATCGATATCGCATCTTTGCTACGCCTATCGAAGGGCGGACAGGACGTGCGCGAATCACGGTCACGATAACCAATGGCTTTGCCTCGACCGTGCGCGTGTTGGATGTGGAAGTGGTCGAACCGCCGCCACCGCCAGTGGTGGTGATTCCGACGATTCCATTTTTGATTTCGCCGCCGAATGGCACGACGGGCTTGCAGCCGAATCGTATTCAGTTTGTGTGGTCGCGGGTTCCGGGAGCATTTCTCTATCAAGTGCAAATTGCCAACGATTCGCTTTTTGATTTGATTTATTTGAATAATGAGCAAATCACCGATACGACGTGGCTTGTCACGGACTTTAGCGTGGAGCGTCAGTATTTCTGGCGTGCCAGAGCGCGGTTTGGGCTGTCGAATGGTGGTTGGTCGGAGACGTGGACGTTCCGCACGGGGCGTGTACGCTTGGGCGGTGGATTTCTCACCAATTCTGAACAGAGCAACAGTGGTTTGAATCTGCTTGCACGTCAAGAAACACCGACAACAACAGGTTTGGCAAGGCTTTTGCCCAATGTTCCCAATCCATTTAGTGACGCAACACGGATTGAATATGAATTGGCGGAAGAAACGCCTGTGCGTTTGGAAATTACCGATGCGCTAGGGCGGCAAATTGCTGAATTGACTAATCGCGTACAGCCCAAAGGCGCTCACAGTCTGGAGTTTCAGGCGAAAAGCCTTGCTTCGGGTGTGTATTGGTGTGTGTTGCACACGCCGCGCGAGGTGTTCCGACAAAAAATGGTGGTGCAACGGTAGAGCGTATTTTTTTGCCTTTCGTAATGTCGTACCTGTACCTGCACACCTGCCCGACGGCGAAGAAGCCGCCGGACAGGGGGACCGCTCCTCGTCTTGTGTTTATGGATGATAGTTTGTAGATAAGGTATTACGCCATCCGGCAGCTTCTTAGCCCGCCCGGGTGGCTTTTTTTTGTGCTTTTTGAAACATTTGGTAAATTATCGTAACAAACAGACCACGACATTCTTCAACGAAGTGCCATGATTGTTCAGTCTTTTCCCACAGTTTCTCGCCAACTTCGCCCTTTGGTACGATCGTTTATGCTCATGGAAATTGAAATTTCCCAGCACCAGCATTTTTCGCATTTTAGCGTTCCAGCTAGCGATATTACAGCGTTGCTTCTTCAGTTGTCAGGTCAAGGGGGCTATCACAGACACTTTCAAACACATGAACATATTTCCCTAGAAAACGCCTATCTGCATGGGCAAATCACCAGCGTTGATTACGGCGGCGTGGACTTGGGCAGTAATGGTAACGAGAACATTGCGTTATTTGGTGTTGTTCTCACACCGATTGGGATGCAAGCATTTGCGCGGAAAAATTTAGGTGCTTTAGACCAAATCGAAAATATCTTCATACCTGCAAGCGGGATTATTCCGAATGTGCATATTTTACACGAAGAATTGCAGGAAGTCTATCAGAAATGCCGCCGTTTTCAAATGCAGAATGAATCGGAAAATGCAGTGTTTACGCCTTTTCCCCGTCTGCCCCTTCTTGCCCGAAGCGCAGAAAAATTTCTTTTGAATATCCTCAACAGCGCAAATGCAGCGCCTATCAGCTTTGGCGAGGAGAGGAATGTTCAGCAGGCGGCGTATATTTGTGAGCGTCTCGCCGCAACACATGGGAAACTGAGTATTGAAGCCATTGCGCAGGAATTAGACTTGTCAGAACGGCATACACGCCGCATTCTCAAAGAGTTTGTGGGCGCATCGGGGAAAACCTTCGGGGAAGTGCAACGCTTCATGTACGCTTCGCGCTTGCTCATCCAGACCGCACAAAACCTGCCATTTGGGGGAATTATCACATCGGAAAGCCTGCACTCCGTTATTTACGAGGCGGGATATTACGACCAGTCGCACTGTATTCGAGATTTTAAGCGCTTTACAGGCTGTACGCCGTTGCAGTTTTTAGCACAGCGCCATGCGTTGGGGGAAAAGATTATTGGGGCGTAGATTTGCCCGCACCATAGGCAGAAACGGGGCGTTGGAGATAACGGCGAATTATCGTAAGTTTATCACCATCATCTCTTTCAACAATCCTTTTTTCATAAAACACTATGCACGCATCCTATACCCTACACGCCGACGAATTTCCGCGTTGGGCAGAGCGCATGAAAACTGACTTTCACGGTAAAACGCTGCGCGTCATTATCAGCGACAAACTTCTTGACGAATCGCCCAAAAACGATACCACAAACGAGATTACGGGCGAAGAAGAACCTACCGACATGGCAGACCTTCTTGGCATGGACGAAACCGAGTATTTAATGAGTGATCCGGTGCATTATGCGTATTTACTGAGGGCGATGGAGGACGTGAAAGCTCAGAAAAATCTTGTGCCTATACCGTTTGAAGATTTAGATAATGTTGAAAAAATCAAAGAACACGCAAAAAATTTCCAAGAACGACGAGCGCGGGAAGAGGCATTGGAACGAGAAGCATTGGAGAATCATCTATGAAAGATGTTCTCTTTCGCGGTGAAGCGTTCAATCAATATATCGCATGGCTACTGGAAGATCCCAAAAAACTTCAGAAAATTTCCGAGTTGATAAAAGACATCCATCGCCATCCATTCACTGGGCTTGGCAAACCCGAACCCTTAAAGCACAAATTTAAGGGACTCTGGTCGCGCCGGATTGACGAAAAACACCGTCTTGTCTATACGGTTTCCGATGACGTTATCACGATAATTTCCTGCAAACACCACTACGAAGAATAAACCCCGCCAATCAAGACTGTACGTGATGTTCACGTAATATTCACGTAATGTTCCTGCTTACTGTGCCTATAAGCAAAAAAAAATGTCCGATTTGTACAATACAATGGGGAAGGCATTTGATATATTGAGCGCTTCAACTTACGCTTTTTCAATATTCCCATGCTTGTTATGAACGTTTCTACACCTCTCACTGTGCGGTACTGTCTGATTTCTGCCCTTCTTTTCCTTGCAACCGTCACGTCCCTTTTCGCTCAACCCGTCATTAGTTCCATTACGCCGCTTTCTGGTGTCGTCGGCGACACAATCGCCGTGCGCGGTAGCGGTTTTTCTTTTTCAGGGCTTCAACGAATTACGTTGCTCGGACAAACTGTTACATCCTACTCAACCTTAGGCGATACGCTGCTGCTGGTAGAGGTTCCCTGTGGTAGCTCAAGTTCTGGCACACTCTCGGTTACCAACTCCCGTGGTATGACCGAATCAGGGAGAATTTTTCAACTGAACGGCTACCGCACGCCCCGCATCACGAGTTTCAGCCCGACTTCCGGTGCGCCGGGAACATTGGTAGAAGTACAAGGTGCAAATCTGGGCTGTATTACCACCATTCGTTTGAACACGGCTTCGGGAGGCGTTGTGTCCGCTACGCCAATCCCGTACAACTCGCCATCAGGCTCCTTTTTTCCAACCAACAGATTCTCGTTTAGAATCCCTGCGGGAGCGGTGACGAGCCAGATTAACGCCGTCCAAACCTACGGTGGTGGCTGGGTAAATTCTGGCGTAACGTCGCAACAGCCACTTGTTATCGCTTCGCAAAACGCACCTCCGACTATCACCACATTTTCGCCTGCAAGCGGCGCAGTTGGAACGCTCATTACCATCACGGGAACAAATTTCACGGGAACATCTCTTGTCGCTGTTGGTGGGCGTACAGCCTCG
>JAAFHM010000503.1 GCA_013298375.1 Ignavibacteria bacterium
TTACTTCCTCAGGCATCCTGAAGTGCTTTTAATGCGCGTTGGCTGAGTCCTGTAACTTTGGCGATGAGGGCAATATCTAAGCCTTCTGCAAGCATATTTCGTGCGATAGCTTCTTGTTTTTTACGCTCGCCTTTTTGCTCACCTTTGCGTTCACCTTGTTGCAATCCTTGTTGCAATCCTTGTTGTAATCCTTGCTGCAACCCTTGTTGCAACCCTTGTTGAATATTTTGTTTCTCCATAGCCTTCAAATCGCGGTAATAGCGCGTTTTTTGGAGCGAACTCAATGTTGGTTCAAGCATAGCTTTTATCTCCTCAAATGTGAGTTGGGGTAATTTTGCCGCAATCATGCTTCGGACAAGGTTTTCTACTTCAGAACGTTGGTCTTTTGCTTTCAACGAAGCCATAACCGAGCGTACTTTTTCGGTAACAGCTTTGCTTGTTGCCGGAGCATTGACGAGTTGCAATAAATTCAGTGGAAACGCTGATAAAACCTCATCGGGAAGTTCATTCAAATATACAATTTTTAGCCTTCCCGACGCAAGATATTCCTGAAAATCATCCGGCACACCCGCATCAATACTGCGTTTTGGGAAAATCACAACAACACGCCAGCGACCTTTGGGGCGGTGCTGATAGAGAAATACCAAAATCTCCGCAAAAATGCGGTGGTAGAGCTGCGCATCTTTCTGAAACTGCACTTCCGCAAAAAAGAAGACACCTTGAAAATCCGCCATTGCCAGCACACCATCCAAACGAAACGACAAATCCTTCACTTCCACCGATTGGAAGCGATACTGTGCGGGATCTTCAACCTTCTCTCCGGCAAGCAACAGCAATGCCTCCGGCAGAAGTTGAAAGTATTTGTAAAAAAGGGAGTCGGATTTCATGCGGCAATATAGCACATTTGCAGCGACGTGCCAATGCCTTGTGAAAATGCCTCGTGCGAGCTATCAACGTAACTACACCCCGTTCAAAACTCTTTTTCGATTCTCAAATTTCCTCGTATTTTGGATGCACTTTTTGAATGTTCATATTTGGGGAAAACCATGACCACGCTTCGGTTCTATACTATTCGATTGCTCACCCTCGCTTTGATGCTGGTGTTTGGGGCAGATTTGGCTTTGTCGCAAGAACAGACTGCCGCCCGTACAGGCAGTATTTACGGCATTCTCACCGATAATTCCGCACCAATTCGTTACGCTAATGTTCAGGTATTTGCTGTTGGGAGCGAAAAAATAGCGAAGGGCGCAATTACCGATTCTACGGGGAAATTCACGATGGATAAATTGGCGTTTGGTCAATACGTCCTGAAAATACGCCGCTTGGGGTACAAAGAATTCAAACAAAATATCACGCTCTCCGCCGCCGCACCAATGCTGGATTTGCGCACCATTTCGCTTCAAGCAGACACCAAAATTCTGAACGGCGTGGAAGTTACTGCTACCAAAGAAGTGGTCAAAAAAACTGCGCAAGGATTTATTATGAATGCCGATGCAACGCTCTCCCAGCAAGGCGGCACGGCGACGGATGTTCTGCGCAATATGCCCGCAGTAGCGGTAGATGCTGACGGAGGAGTTACGATTCGCGGAAAAGCACCGATGATTCTTATCAACGGCAGAAATTCCGCTTTGACGAATTTGGAAAGTATTCCCGCCGCAAGTATTGAAAGTATTGAGGTTATCAATAGCCCCGGAGCGCAGTACGACGCTGATTCCGAAGGCGGAATTATCAACATCAAACTCAAAAAAAGTGATTTGGATAACCTGAACGTGGCTCTGGCTCTCGGCGGCGGCTATGGTGCGCATGGACGCTTCAACGGCTCGGCACTGGTCAATTACAAAACCGACACGTGGAATATCGGCTTGGGGTTTGATTCTCGCTATGCCGGACGGCAGCGCTTTGTGAACGGCGACCGCGTGAATCTGAACCTCCCTCTGGAATATTATCTCACCCAACGCCGCTCCGATGAACGCATTGACCAAGCACACAATCTCCGCTTCACGGCAGATTTTACGCCGGATGCAAGCAATTCTTTTGCGGTGGAACTCTTGGGTTCGCTTTCGGGACAGGACAACGACGAAACGCTCATTAACACGCTCCAAACCGCTACACGCGACCTCAGTGCCAAGTATTCACGACGCTCGCTCGAGATTGCCCGCGATTGGGTTGCGGAAGCAGCATTCACCTACACGCACACATTCCCCACAAAAGGGCAGAGACTCTCGCTTGGGCTTTCGACCGCGCTGAATTTTGACCGCGAGAATACCGACATTACCAATCGCAACCTCGACGCAAGCAATAATGCAGTCGGCAGCCCTTTTTTGCAGCGCACCTACAATTACGTAAATTTCGCTGTTTCCACTCTGAAGGCAGATTACACGCACCCTCTGGGCGATGGAATGACGCTCGAAACGGGATACAAAGGCATTATTCGCAGCGTTGGAACGGATTTTCAGAGTTTTAATCAAGTGAGTAACGCCTACGTCGTGCAGCCGCTTCAAAGCAACACCTTCAACTTTTTTGAGCAGATTCATTCAGTTTATGCGCAATACGCGATGACGCTTGGCGAGCAGTCCGCGTCGCATTGGAAATTTACCGCAGGACTTCGTGGTGAATACGGTACAAACGCAGGAAATACGCCAGATGGAAAGGTGTCGTTTACGAATGTGTATCCGAACCTGTTTCCATCGGCAACAGCCGTATTTTATGCTGCTGCGGGCGAATTTTGGAAAGTGAATTACGGTCGCAGAATCAACCGCCCCACGCAACTGAATCCCTTCACCGACATCACCGATTCGCTCAACCAAAGTAGCGGCAATCCCCGCCTCCAGCCTGAGTTTATTGATGCCGTCGAACTTGGCTACAGCCGTGAGTGGGAGGCATTGTCGCTCACGGCATCGGCGTATTATCGGTATGCGGTCAATACCATTCGAGGTTTTACGCGGCTTCGGAGCGATGGTGTTGCGATTTCCCGCCCGGAAAATATCGGCACTGCCACGACCTACGGCGCGGAAGCTATTCTCACGGCATATCCGACAAAATTCTGGACGCTGAACGGTAGTTTTTCGCTTTTTCAGCAAACCTTCGATGCGGGCAATATCCAAGCCGGAGCGGGAAACAGTTTGCTCACGTGGTACGCCAAAGCCGTGAGTACGTGCGGCTTGTGGGAGGATGCGAGTTTTCAAGTGCTGGGCAATTATTACGCGCCGACGGCTGCTCCGCAAGGCTATCGCGTACAGCAATTCAACATTGATGTAGCAGTGCAGCAGAAGATTTTGGAAGGGAAAGGGCGTATTCGGCTTGTGGCAACGGATGTTTTTAATACGCTCAATAGCGGCTTGGTTATTGCGGGAGAAGGTTTTACGCTTTCTCGTATTGGGAAGGTTGATACGAGGGCTGTTTTGCTGACGTTTGCCTATACTTTTGGTGCGACGTTCAAAGAAAAAGTGCTGGAAAATGGGTTTTCTAATGATTGATGATGGTCTGCTGAAAATTACGGAAATGGACTATGGAGTGGCGTAAAATCGTGACAGACCCAAAACCTTATTTTGGATAGACTCTATTCTTTGTTAAACACTTTCTTGCGGTGTTTGATACCCCGGTCGTGTCCTAAAAGAGTTGCTGTATAGGAATAGCACAGTTTTCAGGGCAATATTGAAAAGAAATGGACAAAAAAGTCAAGAAAATGGCGTAGTTTTCCGCCATGGCTTGTACAGAAATTACCCTCGTCCGCTGTCCTGACTGCAACAGCGACGATATAAAACGCAACGGAAAAAGCGCAACATACCG
>JAAFHM010000011.1 GCA_013298375.1 Ignavibacteria bacterium
CCCCAGACTCTATCTGGCCTAGAACTCAGCTTGCCAAAGTAAAATTAATTTGGTATGATTTTCAACACAACCGATACGACTCTACCCCGTATCCTAGTTGGTTAGCTTCTTTAAACAGCCAAAACGCCGCACAAGAACAATCTTGTGCGGCGTTTTGGCTTTGGGTATGATATTTCTGGCTCGTCGTGCGGAGATTACGCTTTTGCTTGCTCAACGATTTTGGCAAATGCTTCGGGCTGATTCATAGCGAGATCGGCAAGCATTTTGCGGTCAAGCGTAATATTTTTCTCATTCAAAAGATGAATAAGGCGGGAGTAGCTGAGACCGTTTGCGCGGGCAGCTGCATTGATACGCGTAATCCAAAGGCTGCGGAAAGCGCGTTTTTTCGCTTTACGGTCGCGGAAGGCATATTGCCAGCCTTTTTCAATGTGGTGTTTTGCAATCGTCCAGACTTTACTACGAGCGCCCCAATAGCCTTTTGCATATTGGAGCATCTTTTTACGACGAGCGCGCGAGGCGACTTTATTTTTAGAACGTGGCATGGTAAAAAAATCCTCAAGGGAAATGAAGTGAATACGGTTGTTGACTTGAACGATGAGCCATCTGGCGAGGTTGTATAAGCTTCTTCCGCAGGCGCAACGCACGTATTGTGGGTGAAGAGCTTATATCCGAAAAACTCTCACCAATCAAGGAAGTGCTTAGATATTCAGCAAATACTTGATGTTTGACATATCGCTCTCGGCGACCATCGTCGCTTGCCCGATACGGCGGCGGCGCTTGGCATTTTTGCCCATGAGAATATGGCGATGGAATGCGCGACGACGCTTGATTTTACCAGTGCCGGTAATTTTAAAGCGTTTTTTCGCGGCGCTATTGGTCTTGATTTTTGGCATGATTACTTGCGCAAAAAGTAGAACACTTGTGAATTAAAGAGTGAAAAATTGGTCGGAGCGTCGTCACGATCATACCCGTCCGTGCGCGACGTTCTTTGCAATGGCTAGAGAATGGGAACACTGATAGGAAGTTGAGGGCAACACTTTAAGAGGAGTCTTGCTGGGGCAAACTATCGCATCCGCGAGGCTTATTTAGTGGCTGGAGCGGGTTTTCGCTCTTTATCCGGCGAGAGAATCACCGAGCATGTAGAGCCTTCCATTTTAATTTCTTGGTCAACTTTGGAAACCTCTGCTAACTCATGGACGAAACGTTTGAGCATTTCGATACCAAGCGCTGAGTGAACAATTTCCCGACCACGAAAGATAACGCTGGCTTTTACCTTGTCGCCATCAAGCAAAAATTCGCGGGCATGACGTGTTTTGAAGTCAAAATCGTGTGTGTCCGTGGCAGCTTTGAAGCGAATTTCCTTCAAATGTTGCTGATGCTGATGTTTCTTTTGCAGCTTTTCGCGCTTTTGCTGCTCGTAGCGGTATTTGCCAAGGTCAATCACTTTACACACGGGTGGCTCTGCCTTCGGAGCTATCTCAATCAGGTCAAGTCCCCGTGATATTGCGGTTTCCAGTGCTTCTTGAGCAGACATAATACCGATAATCTGCCCGTCTTCATCAACAACGCGGACGCTTCTCGCGTCTATTTCGTCGTTGACACGAACATTTAGATCGTGCTTCTTGTTTATCGGCGGTCGCCGAGTGCTTCTAAACTTACCCAAGTAACGTTGTCTCGATAATGATAAAATAATGGTTTGCAGATAGAATCGCTGATTTTCTTGCGGTTTTTGGCAAAACTCAAATATCGTGCTTTTTTATGGATTTGCAAAAAAAATTCTCGTCCCGAAAAGCGATTCTCTCACAATTTGTTGTTGAAATGCGTAACTTTGCCGGACGATATTCTCCATGAATCATGCGTATTCATTCACTTTCACTTACTACCAAGCAATCATGCGCGAACTTAATGACCAAGAACTTCGCCGCCGCGAAGAACTCGACCACCTGCTGCAAAACGGCGTAAATCCTTACCCTTACACTTTCGACAAAACGCACGATGCCGTCACGATTTTGTCTGATTTTACTGACGAAACTGCTGAAGCGTGGAAATCTGTCGCTGTCGCCGGGCGTATTATGGCGCTTCGTCGCATGGGCAAAGCGAGTTTTTGCCACATTCAAGATATTTCGGGGCGCATTCAGATTTATTTACGGACGGGCGATATTCCCAATTACGACGATTTCAAACTCTACGATATTGGCGATATTGTCGGCGTGAAGGGGTATGTTTTCCGCACCAAAGTCGGCGAAATCAGCGTTCATGCCACAGAACTGACCATGCTTTGCAAATCGCTTGCCCCAATTCCCGTTGCAAAAGAAGTCGAAGATGCGGGTGGGAACAAGGTTATGTACGATGCCTTTGCGGACAAGGAACTACGCTATCGCCAGCGTTACAAAGACCTTGTCGTCAACCCGCACATCCGCGATACATTTATCAAACGGAGCAAAATTATTACGGCAATGCGGCGATATTTTGATGATCGCGGATGGCTGGAGGTAGAAACGCCAATTTTACAACCGCTCTATGGTGGCGCTTTGGCGCGACCATTCACAACACATCACAATACGCTCGACACAACACTGTATCTCCGTATTGCTGATGAATTGTATCTCAAGCGCCTGATTGTAGGCGGTTTCGAGGGCGTGTACGAGATTAGCAAAAATTTCCGCAATGAGGGCATGGACAAAACGCATAATCCTGAGTTTACGATGATGGAAATTTACGTTGCCTACAAAGATGTTTTTTGGATGATGGAAATGGTAGAGAATTTGCTTGCTCATATCGCTCAAACAGCGCTTAAAAGCACAGATGTTGTGATTGGTGAACATACTGTTTCTCTTGCGCCGCCGTTTCGCCGTCTGCCGTTGTTGGACAGCATCAAGGAATACACAGGCAAGGATGTAAGCGGCATGGATGCAGCCGCATTGCATCGTGTGGCAAAGGAATTAGGCATTGAAGTTGACCCCAAAGCATCGGCGGGCAAAGTTATTGATGAAATTTTTAGTGAAAAAGTTGAGCATCATCTTATTCAGCCAACCTATATTACCGACTATCCGCTTGAAATGTCGCCGTTGGCAAAAAAGCATCGTTCCAAAGAAGGTTTGACCGAGCGTTTTGAGCTGTTCATTAACGGACAAGAATTTGCCAATGCGTACTCCGAGTTGAATGACCCGATAGACCAACGGAATCGCCTTGAGGAACAATCGCGCTTCCGTGCTGGTGGCGACGATGAAGCCATGACGCTGGATGAAGATTTCCTGCACGCATTGGAGATCGGTATGCCCCCCACTGCGGGCTTGGGCATTGGCATTGACCGCCTTGTGATGTTGCTGACGAATCAAGATTCCATCCGCGACGTGCTGTTTTTTCCTCAGATGAAGCGCTTAGATGCTTGAATGATACTATTTTCACAATCACTTTCTGCACCTCCGATGAATACTGTATCCAGAATCCTCGTCACTGTATTGATAGCTCTACAAGGCGCGTGCAGTCTGACCGCCCAAACATCTGTATCCACAAGTACAGTATCGCTCATTGTCCCCAAATCGCCACCTCGTGCGGAGGGCGAAGGACCATTCAAGCGGCTCATCATTCGCGGTGTAACGCTAATTAACGGCACGGGCGCACCGCCGCTTGGTCCGGTGGATATTTTGGTGGAAGGTAATCGCATTGCGACTGTGAAAACCGTTGGCTTTCCGGGGTTACCCATCAAGCCTGAAAGCCGTATCAAAGCTAGTCCAGGCGATAAAGAATTACAAGCCGAAGGAATGTATTTGCTGCCCGGATTTGTCGATACGCACGGGCATTGTGGCGGACTTTCGCAAGGCACAAGTGCGGAATACGTGTTCAAACTCTGGATGGCGCACGGTATCACGACTGTCCGCGACCCATCGGCGGGAAACGGCTTAGAATGGACGCTTGAACACCGCGATAAAAGTGCAAAAAATGAAATTACCGCGCCACGTATCAAGGCGTATCCGTATTTTGGGCAAGGTGCAGACGATCCGATCGCTACACCAGAACAAGCCCGCGCATGGGTACGAGGCGTTGCTAAAAAAGGCGCTGATGGCATTAAGTTTTTTGGTGCTACGCCTGACGTGTTCAAGGCTGCTTTGGAAGAAGCGAAAGCGCAAAACCTCCGCACGGCTTGCCATCACGCTCAACTCGACGTAGCCCGCGCCAATGCGCTTCAAACGGCGCGTTGGGGCTTGAGTTCGATGGAACATTGGTACGGGCTGCCGGAGGCACTTTTTGAGGACAGGACCGTACAGGATTATCCGCTTGATTACAATTATCAAAATGAACAGCACCGTTTTGCCAATGCCGGAAAGCTCTGGAAACAAGCGGCAAAGCCGTATTCCGATAAATGGAATGCGGTGATGAATGAGATGTTGAAACTAGATTTTACGCTTGACCCCACGTTTAACATCTACGCCGCAAGCCGTGATTTGATGGCAGCTGCGGGGTACGAATGGCACAACGAGTACACGCTGCCCTCGCTCTGGGAATTTTTCCAACCAAACCGCGCCGCGCATGGTTCGTACTGGTTTAATTGGGGAACAGAGGAAGAAGTGACGTGGAAGGAGAATTATCGGCTCTGGATGACGTTTGTAAATGAGTACAAAAATCGCGGCGGGCGAGTAACCGTCGGCACGGATGCGGGCTTTATTTTCCAACTCTACGGATTTTCCTACCCGCGTGAACTGGAAATGCTGCGCGAGGCGGGTTTTCACCCGTTGGAGGTCATTCGCTCGGCAACGCTGCATGGCGCACAATTACTGGGCATGGACAAAGAAATCGGTTCCGTGGAAGTCGGTAAATTGGCGGATTTTGTGATTGTGGAAGAAAACCCACTTGCGAATCTCAAAGTGCTGTACGGCACGGGTGCGCTGAAGGTTAATGACGAGAATAAGGCAGTGCGCGTTGGCGGCGTGAAATATACCGTGAAAGATGGGATTATCTACGATGCAAAAAAGCTACTAGAGGATGTTCGCCGGATGGTCGCAAAGGCAAAGCAGGAGCGGGGCGGGTATCAGATTTTGCTGCCGGGGGCGAGGAAGTAGGCGACATTCGCAATACAAAAAACACGACAAAACTTTCGTATATTTGGGGGCTATACCCAATGTTAAAACAATAAGAGACAACAATGAAATTAGGACGACTGGAAAAACTTGACTTGCGGACTTACTGGAAAAAAGAAGCGACCGACTTCACACCTTGGCTAGCACAAGAAGAAAACATTCAACTGCTAAGTGAGACAATTGGAATTGAACTTGAAGTTCAAAGCCAAGAAGAAAGTGTTGGACCTTTCAGTGCAGATATTTTATGTAAGGATACAATTAACGACCATTTTGTTCTAATAGAAAATCAACTTGAAAAGACCGACCACACTCATTTGGGACAATTGATGACCTATGCTGCTGGGCTTGATGCTGTAACAATAATTTGGATAGCACAAAAATTTACAGAAGAACATAGAGCGGCATTAGACTGGTTAAACAGAATAACAGACGACACGTTTACATTCTTCGGTATTGAAATAGAACTATATAAAATTGGCGAGTCTGCCCCAGCACCAATGTTTAATATTGTTTCAAAACCAAACGATTGGACAAAACAAGTAAAGCGCTCAACAAACTCTCAACCTGCGACAGACACTAAACTACTACAAAAAGAATATTGGCAAGGACTTAAAGACTTTATGGAAGCAAAAAAGAGTTTTGTAAAAATGCAAAACCCTTTGCTTCAACATTGGACAAATATTGCAATCGGACGTAGCAATTTTCATTTGTCTGCTTCTGTAAGTTCTCGCGACAATTCAATAAATATTTGGTTGAATATTGTGGGTGAGCAAGCCAAAGAGAACTACGACAAACTTTACAAAACAGCCTACGAAAACTCATTGACAGAAGTAAGTAAAGACTTAATTTGGGATAAAATGGACGGAAGAAAAATGAGTGCCATAATGTTGAAAGCACCAAACAACTTTACAGATAGGAACGACTGGAACAATCAATTTCAGTGGTTTAAAGATAACTTGGAATGCTTTACAAAATATTTCAAACTGAAAGTAGCAGAACTATGAGGAAGAACAGAAACACTAGGAATAGCAAGAGTTTTGTATCAGGCGGGCTATGCAAACGTGGGCTTTTGAGCTTTTCTTCAAGTTCAGTGATTATTAAACTTTTGTGCGTTGATATGTGCTTGAATATGCCATGCCAAGAAATCTCGATTTAACAGGAATTGCAATGCTAAACAAAAACATCTCTGTACGTCAGGCGCACATTGACGACCATGAACGCATCGTTGACTACTTTTTGAGTGCCGATAAAGACTTCCTTGTTGGTATGGGAGTTGTTGACATGGCAAAACTTCCGCAGAGGCAGGGGCTGGATATTCTTCGTTCAAACGTTGAACTAAGCATTGAGTAAAAGCAGTTTTTCTACATCATTTGGTTCGTGGATAACAAACCAATAGGACACTCTAACATCGACGGGAATTTGCCGGAGGATACGCCAGATTGTTGCTGCGATAGTCGGCGACCGCAGCGCCAAAACGTGTCAGAAGTTGTGGGATGTGATACCGAAATCTTACCGACGCTGTCACAGCTACGCTGACTTTTGGGAAGCGTATTTCATCGTCTTCGACGAAAAAACGCATCGTTCTGTTGGTAAAGAAACACGAGAAGACTGCTCATAATGGAGCGGTGGAACAACGCCCTTGGTCAGCGTGTGGGGCGTTATGTCCGTAAAACGCTCTCGTTTTCCAAACTTGATTCTTGGCATCAGACTGTAACGGAAATGTTTATTATTACTTACAACCTCTCATGTATTGATTGACCATTACCCAAAGTTTTTCTTTCCCATTCAATATCATTATGGCAACAACTCCACTTCGAGCCGTTATCACGGGCGCGACCGGCATGGTCGGCGAAGGCATACTTCACGAATGCTTGCAGCACCCCGCCGTAGAATGGGTGCTGGTTATGGGACGAAAGCCGTGCGGTGTGCGGCATCCGAAACTTACGGAAATACTCCACAGCGATTTATTCGATATTTCCTCCATCAAAGACCGTTTGACGGGCTTCAATGCGTGTTTCTTTTGTGCCGGAGTCTCATCAGTTGGGCTTTCGGAAGCGGAATATACCAACATTACCTACACACTCACGCTGAACTTCGCACGCACCCTTGCTTCGGTAAACCCCGACATGACCTTTTGCTACGTTTCCGGCTCCGGCACAGACAGCAGCGAAAAAGGCAGCAGTATGTGGGCGCGTGTGAAAGGGAAAACAGAAAATGACCTTTTCAAATTGCCGTTCAAGCGAGTATTTGCCTTCCGTCCGGGCTATATGCACCCTACGCCGGGCTTAAAAAACACTCTCTCGTTTGTAAAATATATTTCTTGGCTTTATCCGATTGTTCGTACGCTTACCTCGAATATCGCATCAACATTGGCAGAAGTCGGTGTGGCAATGATCAATGTAGCACAAAATGGTGCGGAGAAGCGTGTTTTGGAGGTGCGGGATATTATTGAAGTGGCGAAAAGCTAACAACAGTGCATTCAAATCAAGAGACCTTCACCGAAAAAATCACAAGAAAATATGGGCAAGACTTCAATAACAACGCGCACTTTTCGGCAATGGGATGTGGATGATTTAGCGGAAACATTCGGAATTATGCCCGTTCAAAAGCATCCAATCTTGCTTGCGTGGCTTCAGGAAGCTGAGAAGATGCAGCTCAATCTCTCGGAAGAGGCGCAAATGCTGGTTCTTGACTTGGCAGGGCGTTTGGCATTAAACGCAGAAACGTGGAATGAAGAGGAACTGAAGGTGCAGTTTATCGGACCGCTCATGTTCTGGGCAAAGTACACCGATTCACGCTACAAGGCATTTTTAGAGCGTTCGCTTTCTGCAACGCTGAACGGCATTGAAGTAAGCGGCGATGTAGATTTTATGCTGGCTACGGGGATTTCTCGCCCCAAAGAACCGTTCTTCTTCCTGCACGAATACAAACGCCAATTTCGCGGCGAAAACGACCCGCTTGCTCAGTTACTCGCTGCTATGCTCGTTGCACGCGAACTCAACGCAAAAGAGCGTCCCTTGTATGGCGCAGTGGTGCAGGGCTTGAACTGGTTTTTTGTGGTATTGGACGGCGGGTCGTATTCGGTAAGCGAGGTCTATATTGCGACCGATAAAGACGATGTTTTTCGTATTATTGCGGTTCTTCGGATGATGAACGTGATTATTGACCGTTTTTTAACCGCTCCAAGCGCGTAAACACTTGTTTTTTTCTTGTTCAGAATTGCTATGAAAACCTTTAATTATCATCTGGCGCGAATGCAAATACTACGTTTCGCGCTGTTTGACCAATGATATTGCCTCCTTTGGCGAATCCCGCGAAGAAGCATTGGCAAACCTCAAAAAGGCATTGGAACTGTATTTTGAAGATAGCGACATCCGCAAAACTGTCCTCATCCCATAATTTGAGACCACGAATGAACTACACCATCTCCCTTCATATCGAAAAGCTGCCCGACGGCTTCTATCTTGCGACCTCCGACGACGTGCAAGGATTAGTCGTACAAGCGCGGACGATTGATGAAACCTTGATGATTGCTCAGGACATAGCATTTCAAATTTTCCAGTTGCAAGGCAAATCGCCCTTGTCATCCAGTATTGAAAAAATTGTATTCGTTTGAAAATTCATCCTTCATCCCTCAAATTTCATCCTTTCCCATTATGGCTTCCACACGCGACCAATGGAGCGCACTCGCGCAAAAAGAACTCAAGGAAAAACCGCTCGAAGCACTAAACCGCCAAACTCCTGAAGGAATCACGGTTAAGCCGCTCTATACCGCCGCCGACCTTGAAACTATCGGCTTTGAGGAGACTATGCCCGGCATCTTCCCGTATTTGCGCGGTCCCTATGCCACGATGTACACGAATCGCCCGTGGACAATTCGCCAATACGCGGGTTTTTCAACGGCGGAGGCATCGAATGCGTTTTACCGAAAAAATCTGGCGGCGGGACAGAAAGGGCTTTCGGTGGCGTTTGATTTGGCAACGCATCGCGGCTATGATTCCGACCATCCGCGCGTCGAGGGCGATGTCGGCAAAGCAGGTGTGGCGATTGATTCCGTCGAAGATATGAAGATTTTGTTCGACGGTATTCCGCTTGAGGAAATGTCGGTTTCGATGACCATGAACGGTGCAGTTATCCCCGTTCTGGCAATGTTTATCGTTGCGGGCGAAGAGCAGGGCGTTTCGGCGGATAAACTGTCGGGTACAATTCAGAACGACATTCTGAAAGAATTTATGGTGCGCAACACCTACATCTACCCGCCGGAGCCGTCCATGCGCATTGTGGCGGATATTATCGAATACACCAGCAAGTTTATGCCGAAGTTCAATAGCATCAGTATTTCGGGCTACCATATGCACGAAGCAGGAGCGAATGCGGTGCAGGAAGTCGCTTTCACGCTCGCAGACGGGCTTGAGTATGTGCGCACCGCATTGGCACGAGGCTTGGATGTGGATTCCTTCGCGCCGCGTTTGTCGTTTTTCTGGGGAATTGGGATGAATTTCTTCATGGAGATAGCAAAGATGCGGGCAGCGAGGTTTTTATGGGCAAACATGATGCAGGAGTTCAGCCCCAAGAAGCCGCTTTCCACCGCACTTCGGACGCATTGCCAAACCTCCGGCTGGTCGCTCACCGAACAAGACCCCTACAACAACATCGTCCGCACGACGATTGAAGCACTGGCGGCAGTGCTGGGCGGAACGCAATCGCTCCACACGAATTCGTTTGATGAAGCAATCGCACTGCCGACGGAGTTTTCTGCGCGAATAGCCCGCAACACGCAGCTTATTTTGGCAGAAGAATCCAGCGTTACCCACGTCGCCGACCCACTTGCCGGCTCGTATTACGTGGAATCGCTCACGCAGTCCATCATCGAAGAAGCGCGAAAGCTGATGCGCGAAGTGGATTCGCTGGGAGGCATGACCAAAGCTATCGCGGCGGGCTTGCCGAAGCAAAAAATTGAAGAATCTGCTGCCCGCCGCCAAGCCGCGATTGACCAAGGAAAATTTGTGATTGTCGGTGTGAACAAATATCGCCTCCAAAAAGAAGACCCGATTGATATTCTGGATGTGGATAACGTCGCCGTGCGCGAAGGACAAATCCGCCGCTTGACCCAGATTCGCGCCACACGCGATACCGCCGCCGTGAATGCTGCGCTGGAAGAACTCGCTCGCAGAGCGTCGTCAGGTGAAGGAAATTTGCTGGAAGCGGCTGTGGATGCCTCGCGCAAGCGGGCAACGGTTGGGGAAATTTCGGATGCAATGGAACGCGCCTTCAAACGTTATGAAGCAAGCGTGGCAACGGTTTCGGGCGTGTACCGCTCGGAATATGGCGATAATGTTGAGGTAAAAGATTTTATTGCACAGGTAGATGCGTTTGCTGAAAAACATGGTCGTCGCCCCAGAATGCTGGTCTGCAAGCTCGGTCAGGACGGACACGACCGGGGCGCACGGATTATCGCATCAGCGTTTGCGGACTTGGGTTTCGACGTTGATATGGGACCACTCTTCCAAACCCCGCAGGAAGCCGCAAAACAGGCGATTGAGAACGATGTTCACGTCGTCGGCGTGTCGTCGCTTGCAGCGGGGCACAAAACCCTTGTTCCGCAGCTTATTGATGCTCTACGCAAAGAAGGTGCGGATGATATTTTAGTCGTTGCAGGCGGCGTAATACCTCAGCAGGACTACGACGCGCTCTATCAGGCAGGCGTGAAGCAGGTTTTTGGACCTGGGACGAATATTGTTCATGCGGCGAAGAAAGTGTTGGCGGATATTGAGGCGGTAGGAGCATAAGGAACGCCAGCGTAATAACTCATTCGTTTTGTCATTCCGACGCAGGTCAGAGTCTATCGGAAACGTTGTCGTGGAATGGATACCGATTCTTTGCGTACCTCTGCCACAAGGTGTTGTCGGATATGCTCTAATTTTTCGTTCTTGCGCCAAAGGCGAAACAGTAATAGGCTGTTTGCCATAGAGGATATTGCTTGGGCAATGCTCGCCAGCGACATCCTTCATAGAGAATATAGAGGATGGTATTGACAATGATATGCAGATCGTTTTTGGGCGGTCTGCCCATTGAGGATGTGGATTCTATCAATGGTTCGAGTATATTCCGCTGGGCAATACTCATGTCGGAGGGGTAAGAAGTGGTAGTCATATCCCCCAATTTGCGGCTTTGGACCGCCTTTTTCAAACTTTTTTTGAGTTTCCAAACAGTCTCTTAGGACACAACTGAATTTTTCTGGTGTTGTAATCCGAACTTTTGTAATTTTGCGCCGTGTTTAAAATTTCGCTGTGAGTGAAATACTACCCGAACATCGCAGCGCATCGTGTGTGGGACTTTTCCAAATTTAGGCTACAACTCATCTCTTTTCTTTTTCTAAACGGAGTAATATTATGAGCGCGACGGTCAATGTTTCCCTTCCTGAGTACGTGAAGAACGATAGATTCAAAGCGTGGTTCCACGAGATGGTTGCGTTGTGCAAACCCGACAACGTCCATTTTTGTGACGGCTCGGATGAAGAATATCAAACGCTCTGCGAACAAATGGTACAAAGCGGCACCTTCAAACGCCTCAATCCCGCAAAGCGCCCCAATAGCTTCCTTGCACTCTCTGACCCTAGCGATGTTGCCCGTGTCGAAGACCGCACCTACATTTGCAGCCGCCGGAAAGAAGATGCCGGACCAACGAATAACTGGATCAACCCTCGCGAAATGCGTTCAACTCTCGCCAAAATTTTTGATGGGTGTATGCAAGGGCGCACCATGTACGTTGTGCCGTTCAGCATGGGACCATTGGGGTCGCGGATTGCCCAAATCGGTGTGCAGCTCACTGATTCCGCGTATGCTGCCGTCAATATGAAAATTATGACCCGCATGGGCAAAAAAGTCTGGGATGTTCTTGGAAACAATGATTTTGTGCCGTGTATGCACTCAGTCGGCGCTCCGCTTGCACCCGGACAACAGGATGTGGCTTGGCCCTGCAACAAAGATCAAAAATATATCGTTCATTTCCCCGAAGAGCGCGAAATCTGGTCGTATGGCTCCGGCTATGGTGGCAATGCACTTTTGGGTAAAAAATGCTTCGCACTCCGCATTGCCTCAACGATGGCACGGGATGAAGGCTGGTTAGCGGAACATATGCTCATCGTCGGCGTGGAAGACCCGCAAAAAACAAAAACCTATCTTGCGGCAGCGTTCCCCAGCGCGTGTGGTAAGACCAATTTGGCAATGCTCATCCCGCCACAAGGATTTGAAGGCTATAAGGTTACAACCGTTGGTGATGACATTGCATGGATAAAAACAGGCGATGACGGTAAACTCTACGCCATCAACCCTGAAGCAGGATTCTTCGGCGTTGCGCCCGGCACGTCCGACAAATCCAATCCAAACGCAATGGAAACCATCAAAAGCAATACGATTTTCACCAACTGCGCCCTTACGCCCGATGGCGATGTTTGGTGGGAAGATATGACCGACACGCCACCGCCGGAACTTATTGACTGGCAAGGGCAAGCATGGACTCCTGCTATTGCCAAAGAAACTGGCAGAAAAGCCGCTCACCCCAACGCCAGATTTACCGCACCTGCTCACCAATGTCCCGTGATTGACAAAGAATGGGAAAACCCAAATGGTGTGCCGATCGCGGCATTCGTCTTTGGTGGTCGTCGTGCGACGACTGTTCCACTGGTGTATCAGGCAGTGAATTGGAATTTTGGTGTTTATCTTGCCGCCACGATCGGCTCCGAGATGACTGCCGCCGCCGCAGGAACTATCGGACAGGTGCGCCGCGACCCCTTTGCAATGCTGCCCTTCTGCGGTTATCACGTCGGCGACCACTTCAATCATTGGCTGCAATTCGGACGCGAACTGCCGAACCCGCCGCGCATTTTTGGGGTGAATTGGTTCCGTAAAAACAAAGATGGTAAGTTCCTTTGGCCCGGATTTGGACAAAATATGCGTGTTTTGAAGTGGGTTGTTGATCGCGTACAAGGTCGCGCTGCGGCAAGTGAAAGTCCACTCGGATGGATGCCGCGTTATGAAGACTTGTCATGGAAAGGCTTGGAGGATTTTTCACCCGAAAAATTTGACGAACTGATGACCGTTGACCGCGAGGCGTGGAAACAGGAAGTTCTCTCGCACGAAGAACTTTTCGCAAAACTCTACGACCGCCTCCCCAAAGAATTTATCTGGATGCGTGAACTCATGCAATCCAGCCTGTGGCGTTCGCCGGAACATTGGCACTTGGAGCCAGAACGGGCGGAGTAAGTATTTCGGTTCGATACGGCGTATTCAAACGTGTGGCCCCTCTTCTAATACGGGCTACACGTTTTTTTTACGACCTTTGCCAACGAGGTTGCCCATATTCTTGCGCCTCACCGTCTCCTCCTTCCGTCGCCATTGCAATAATAGAACTCACCCAAATCACTGAAAACAATAATGCTCGCCGTGCAACAACCAAGCTACACAGCGAGCATTATTTTTTTAGTCTTATCGCTTTTACTTCGTTTCGTCCACGATGGTATAGTCGGCTTCTTCGACGTTGCCGTCTTTGCCAGCTTGCGCCGAGCCGTTTGGTGCGCCATTCGCCGCACCGTTTGGTGCGCCTTGTTGAGCGCCCGCCGTTTCGTACATTTTGCGTGAAGCCTCGCTCCATGCTTCATTGAGCGCGTCCATTGCGGTACGGATTTCCGATGTCTTGTTGTTTTTCAAAATATCGGCAAGATGGTCTTTTGCCGTCTCAATTTTGGTTTTGTGTTCCGGCGGCATTTTGTCGGCAAATTCTTTGATTTGCTTTTCCGTCGAACCAACAAGGTTATCAGCTTGGTTACGAAGCTCGATTTCGTCTTTTTTGCGTTTATCCTCTTCAGCGTGCATTTGCGCGTCGCGCTTCATCTTTTCGATTTCGTCTTTCGATATACCCGACGACGATGTAATGCGGATGGTCTGTTCTTTGCCTGAAGCCTTGTCTTTGGCGCTGACATGGAGCATACCGTTGGCATCAATGTCGAAGGTAACTTCCACTTGCGGAACGCCACGCGGAGCCGGCGGAATGCCGTCCAAGTGGAATTTGCCGAGTGTGCGGTTGTCGCCAGCCATTGGGCGCTCGCCTTGCAAGATGTGAATTTCTACCGAAGGCTGATTGTCGCTTGCCGTCGAAAAGGTCTCGCTTTTCTTCGTTGGAATCGTGGTGTTCGATGGAATCATCGGAGTCATCACGCCGCCAAGTGTCTCAATGCCGAGTGTAAGCGGTGTTACGTCCAAAAGCAGGACATCTTTGAGGTCGCCGGACAGGACTGCGCCTTGTACGGCTGCACCCACAGCAACAACTTCATCAGGATTCACGCTCTTTGCCGGCTCTTTACCAAAGAACTTTTTGACCAGTTCTTGAATTTTCGGAATACGAGTCGAGCCGCCCACCAAAATCACTTCGTCAATTTGTGCGGGTGTGATTTTCGCATCTTTGATTGCCTCTTCGCATGGCTTCAGAGTGCGGTCAAAAAGGTCTTCGCACAGGGACTCAAATTTTGCACGGGTGATTTTTGTGACCAAGTGCTTCGGACCGTCTTGTGTTGCGGTAACGAACGGCAAATTGACTTCGGTTTCGAGTTTGCTCGAAAGCTCAACTTTTGCTTTTTCTGATGCTTCACGCAAGCGTTGAAGCGCCATTGCGTCTTTGCGAAGGTCAATGCCTTCTGCTTTTTGGAATTCTTCGGCAAGGAAATCAATAAGACGATGGTCGAAGTTGTCGCCGCCCAAGTGCGTATCGCCATTGGTGGATTTTACTTCAAAAACACCATCGCCGATTTCCAAGACCGACACGTCAAAGGTGCCACCGCCCAAGTCATAGACCGCTACGGTCATGTTTTTGCCTTTTTTGTCCAAGCCGTAAGCAAGAGCCGCAGCCGTTGGCTCGTTGATAATGCGGCGCACATTCAAGCCCGCAATTTCGCCTGCCGTTTTGGTTGCTTGGCGCTGTGCGTCGTTGAAATACGCAGGAACGGTGATAACGGCTTCGGTAACTTTTTGCCCTAGGTAATCCTCAGCAGTTTGCTTCATTTTTTGAAGAATCATCGCCGAGATTTCTTCCGGCGAATACTGACGACCATCAATCTCGACACGCACCGAATTACCGTCTTTGGATGCTTCGTTGGTGTAGGGAACGAGTTTGCTTTCTTCGCTTACTTCGTCGGGGCGGCGACCCATGAAGCGCTTGATAGAATAAATCGTGTTTTTAGGGTTGGTAACGGCTTGGCGCTTTGCGGCTTCGCCGACGACACGCTCACCACTTTTGGTGAAACCGACCATCGAAGGAGTGGTGCGTCCGCCCTCGCTGTTTGCGATGACGACGTGCGATGCGCCTTCCATTACCGACACAACAGAGTTGGTTGTGCCAAGGTCAATACCGATAATTTTGCTCATTGTTTGTAGCTCCTGAATGAAAATTTTGGTGAAAGTTTTTACCTTTTTGATTTTATGACGAATGACGTTGGAATAAGTTTACAAGCGTATTCCGGCGTTATTCGTGATATTACCAACCTCGCCAAAAATGGATTTCGACGAGGTTAAATTGTTAGATGTGCAGATTACACGGTAAACATAGGAGGATTAGCGTGATACCAAAATATTCGGGTATGCAGGAGGCTGATATTTAGCGTACATTAAAGTAAACTGCTGTTCCCACTAAACCGAGTGCGCCACAAACAAGGGCAGCGGTCTCGTTCTGGTGAAAGACTTTATATCCAATACCTGCACTCAATGCACCAACAGCAAAAGCCTGACTGCCCTGCCAGAAAAATTGTGTTGCTGCTCCCTTTGAACGGTCTAAAGCGCGATTATTCAGTTCACTAATAACGGCTGCATTGGAACGTAAGGCAATACTTTTCATTAACTTAAAGTGATTGTAAAAAAATAGTGAATTAAGTGGTGAAATTTAACATTACACCCAATATTTACGCCGTTTGCCGACGTTCATACGGCGAAATCTGACGAAGCGGGTTGTGGAACATTACAAAAAAATCATAGCCGTAGGTATCCGTAATTTCGTTTGCCAAATCTCGCCCAATACTGCGGAAATTCCCTTCTTCATCCTCATCAGCAAGAGGCACTTCAAGGTTAATCCACACGATTTGTTTATCGGCGGGATCGTGGGAATAGCTGATATGCTTCACTTCGGGATACGCCGCTTGCAGTGCTTGGATGACACCTTCGGCAAGTTCAATTTGCTTGAAGTTCATCCCAATAGTGTCCTTATATTCTATTGCTGCCATTTGTCTATACTCGAAAGTATCTATCGTTGAAAGAACGGTTTCTACAAATTGTTTTGCCATTTTGAATTGCCCTTGCGCCGTTTTACGAGAGATTCCGATTATCGAATAATCAGCCTCGCTACGTGCTTCCATAATCTGGCGTAGCATACTCGTCATACTCGCCGGAAATATCTTTTCCTCATTGATAAGATACTTGATAAAACCCGCACGAACAGATGCGTGGTCAATACTTGGCGTATGCCCGAAGTGCATCAAGGCTGCAATCGCCGCATGAAACGCCGCGTAGTATGCACGGTTTGCACAGGCGTTGTATTGCCCTGCGGCGAATGTTGCTTCGGCGACAGCAAGATTTTCTTTTGCGCGGCTAATAAAGGATTCTTTCACGTGAACACTGATAAAATATCGCCAAATCAAGGGTTCGCTCTGAATAACGAATGAGAGAGCAAAGACGTGTTTGCGCTCTCATTCGGTATTGCGGACGGCAAATATAGCAAATATGCGAGAAATATCGGAGTGCAAACGCTTTTCGGGAAATTTTATCACGAACCAACATTCGCACTCCGTACTGTTCTCTACCAATCCTTACTTAATTTCCACCGCAACGTGCTTGGGCTTCGTTTCTTCCGTTTTTGGAAGTGTGATATTCAACACGCCATTCTCGAATTTCGCATCAACGGCATCCGATTTCACATTGTCCGGCAGTTGAAATGAGCGCGAAAACTCGCCGTACACCCTCTCAACGCGGACATAATTTTTGCCTTCGTCTTTATGCTCATTTTTGCGCTCGCCTTTGATGGTCAAAATACGATCATCGCTGACGGTGACTTGAACGTCTTCTTTATTCAATCCCGCTAATTCAACGTGCAGATACATATTCGCCGCATCTTCGGCAATATCCACGCGAGGCGCGAAAGGACGGTTCAGGACGTTATCCGCTAAAAAACGGCGGAATGAATTATTTCCAAAATCGGAATCGAATGAACGAAAGAGCGAGTCCATTTGGCGGCTCATTTCGCTCGTCATGCGTTCCATTTCGCGGAACGGCTCGAAGCGCGTGAGATTGCTCATGGCTGTTCTCCTTGAAATTTGAGTGTTATGGTGAAGTGGAATTTGCCCTGAGTGGAGAAGGGCGCTTTTGAGCAACCTTCTCCACTCAAAACAGCATGATTACTTAATTTCTACGGTTGTCGGTTCTGGCTTTTTCACTTCGATTTTTGGAAGTGTGAGCGTCAAAATACCGTTGGCAAACTCGGCGCTAATGCTGGTCGCATCAACATTCTCTGCCAATTTGAACGCACGTTCAAATTTACCAAAACGGCGACCTTTGCTGACGAATCGCACGTCGTTATGCGATTCCGGGCGTTTTTTCTCGCCTTTAATCGTCAACACTTGGTCTTCGACGGTTACTTGGACATCTTCTTTTGCAACGCCCGCAAGCTCAACCAAAAGCGTGTAGTGAGCGTCTGTCTCAACCGCATCAACACGCGGCGTGAGAATTACATTCTTAAATTCGACATTGACTGCCGGAACGTAAGAATTAGCGAAAGCAAATGCTTGGTCGGCATAGCGAGGCATATTATTGACGCGATAGTTCAATTCGTTGATAAGGCGCGTCATGGGGCGATAAATATTCGTTGTCATAGCTGTTATGAGAGAAATGTTGATGATGGACAGAATTTATTGGATATTGATATTGACAGTTTTCGGGCGGATAGGCTCCGGTTTTGCAAGCGTAATCGTCAGAACGCCATCGCGGAATGTCGCGGAAATTTTGTCTGCTTCAATTTCGTGTTCGATGGTGATTTGGCGGGCAAACTCGCCGTAATTGCGTTCGCCACGCACAACTTTGAGATTGTCGTCATAGAGCTTGCGCTTTACGCCGCTAATGGTCAAAACGCGCTCTTCGCTCATGGTGACGTTGACATCTTCTTTCGCAATGCCCGGCAATTCAGCGAAAACATACACATTCGCGTCATCCTCAGCAACGTCAAGGCGCATCTTTGCTTTTGTTGGCTGCTGCGCTTGCGTAGGCGGCGTGTTCGTGTTAAAATTGGTGTTTTTGCTAAACTCCGAGAATATATCCCCAAGGCGCTCTGCTGCTGTTTCGGCAAAGGCTTGGAATTTTTGGAAGTCGCGTGGGTCGATGTTATAATGGAAGTTCCGCATGATGGATTTCCTTTAGAATGATTTGTGAAACGGTCGTGATTTGTGTGTTCGCAGAGGAGATGTAGAAAAACCGTGCCAAAGTGTTTTTTGCAAGGTTTTATGCCGCCTTGCTGCCATTTTGACGGAGATTTTGGGCGAAATATGACGATTTGGCAGACTAGTGCGAAATGGCACGACAATTCGGCAGGACAGATTGTCAGAAACCCCCTGGACGGAAAAGCGATTTCATCCCGTTGAACGTAGCCCGTGCTACCGCTTCCCACTGAGCGATGGCACGGGTTTTTTCGTTTCCGTAATATCCGTTTGTTTTCAAGTGCCACAAACTCTATCTTTGCCGTGTGCAATCCAGCAAATTTGCGGGCGATTGCCAACCTTGCTTCATTTCTCACTCAGAGAGGGAATATCATGCGTTCATCACGATTCTACCGATGCTTTCGGCAGTTTGCCATTTTTTTTTGCGGGTATTGCTGCGCCGTAGCAAATGCTCAAATTCCCACCGCTCACGTTTTTCCCTCCAACGTCATTTCGCTTGACTCCACGCGGCAGTATGAGATTTTACCGCAATGCGAAATCCTGCGCGACCCCACAAGCGCACTCACACTCGAAGGCGCACTCCAAGCCTCACAGAATGGGCGGTTTCAGACCGTCGGTGCAAATTCGGTACGAGTGTTGGGCAAAGAAGCCGTCTGGCTGCGCTTTACGGTGCGGAATACCAAACTTACTGATTGGGTGTTGCTCGCGGGAAATACTCGTATGGATTCCGTAACACTTTTTACCCCAAACACTGCTTCCCATCTACCTTCGACGGCAAACGACTATATTCCGTCCTACTCCGGCGAACTGACCGAACTTCGCTCACGTGCCATGCAAACGAAACTTGTTGCGTTGCCGCTTGCCATTGCCGACGACGAGCCCTATACCTTCTATGCGAGAATCAATGCGCGGTATGTTCCGGCAGTTCCGGCGTTCATCCTCGTTCCAGCAGAAACATTTACCCAAGATGCCAAATTGCGGGAAACAGCAGGATATGTGCTGCTCGGAATGCTTTTGTTTGCCGTTGTGTTCAATACCATTCCGCTTTTCATCGTACGCGATAAAGTGTATGTGTGGTATATTCTACACGTCGGTTCTTTGCTGCTCTACACGCTTTTTTCGGCAACACTACTTGCCGAAAACACGATTACGATTGCTCAAAGACCGTTTGTTCTAGCGTTGGTTCAACTTGGCACGTATGCAGTATTCATGCAGTTTTTGCGCGTGTTTTTGGATATTCGGACTCTTATGCCACGCATTTACGACAGGCTTGCGCTGGTGTGTATTATTGCCACCACCGCCGTAGCCTTGATGATTCCTCTGGGTTGGGCGCAGCAGTACACCTACTGGCGAGTACCTATCTTGAGTGCAAGTGGGATTGTGCTGCTCGTGATATTGGTGCGGGCAATTTGGGTCATGCCAACGCTTCCGGCACGTATTTATGCGCTTTCGATGGCATTATTTGTGTTATTGAAATTTGCTCTCTTTGCTTTTGGTATTCTCCATGAAACCCTTATCACCAGTAGCGTCGGCGTTGGCGAAACAATGCTTTTTTCCTTTGCACTCGCAGCCCGCATTACGCTTATGCGGGAGCAGATTTTTCAAGAACAGCAAAAGCGCGAATTGGCGCAAAAACTCCAACATCAAGAGCAGATTCGCAATACCGAACTCGCCCGTGCAAACGAGGAAATAAGCCGCCAGAACGTCATTTTGGAAGAGCAATCCCGCGAAATTGAACTGACCAACACGCATTTGAATGAGGTGATTATCGAACTCGACACCGCGCTCCACGACTTGAAAGAAACCCAGACGCAACTTGTCGCCTCCGAGCGCGTCGGCGCGGTAGGCTTGCTGACGGCGGGCGTGATGCACGAAATTAACAACCCCAATGCGGCTATTTATGCGGCATTGGAGCAGATGCAGTTAAAAGCAAGCGATGTCCGCACCTTCTTCATATCACTCTTGGACGAAGCAGGCAAAGAATCGCAGGAAGCACACCGCTTTACAACCATGACCGCCGATATGGAGCGTATGATAGCGATTGCACTGGAAGGCTCGAACCGCGTCAAGCACATTGTTTCCTCGCTGAGGAGTTTCACGAAACATCAGGAAGATGGCGTAAAATCGGCTTCCCTAGCACAAGAACTTGCCGCGACGGTCGAAATGTTTCGGTATCAATTCAAGGAAGTATCTGTTCAGCAAGATTTTGGCAGCGACACTAGTATTGAAGGGAACTTTGGGGAAATTAACCAAGTTATTTTGAATCTCCTTGTCAATGCCGCACAAGCAGGAGCAACCAGTATTCACCTTGCTTCCATGACAAATGAGGACAGCGTAAGTGTCTCGGTGCGCGACAATGGCAAAGGCATACCGCCGGAAGTTATCGCCCGAATGTTTGAGCCGTTTTATACCACCAAAGGCTCAGGGAATAGCGGTTTGGGACTCAGCATTAGCAAAAAAATATTGGAGCGGCATGGCGCAACAATGCACATCGAATCCGAAATGGGAAAAGGCACGACCTTTACGATACGGTTCAGCAAAAAACTCGCCCTTACGGCATAACAGTATGAAATTTTTCCTGTTCATATTGTTCGCTGCTTTCTGCTGCGCAATGTCCTGCACAATAATCCTTGCGCAGCACCAGCCCGTGCATATTCCACCCGCGAACCCTGCCACGCCTCGCTTTCTCGACGCATCTGCCCCCATTACCCGCATGACGCACCGCGTCTGGAAAACAGACCACGGGCTTCCACAAAACTCCGCCACTGCGGTCTGTCAGACCCGCGACGGCTATCTCTGGATTGGCACGGAAGAAGGTTTGGTGCGCTTTGATGGGATTCACTTCACGACATTCAACAAAACAAATACCCCCGCGTTCAAAAATTCTTGGGTGAATGAAATCTTGGAAGTGCCGAATGGCAATGGAATCGGGTACACGCTATGGCTTGGGACGCTGGGCGGTCTGGTGCGCCTTAGCGATGGCGTGTTTACGAGCTTTACCACCAATGATGGTTTGCCGAGCAATAATATCGTTTCGCTGTTGCGCGATCGAAGCGGCGCACTGTGGATAGGCACACGGGGCGGAGGCTTGAGTCGCTATACGAATAATTCCTTTACGAATTACTCAACAGCAAACGGTTTAGCCAGTAATTTCGTTCATGGATTGGCGCAAGGGCGCGACGGCGCACTCTGGATTGGGTTGGACGGAAAAGGAGTACAGAAATTCCAGAATGGTATTTTTACCCACTATTCCAGCAAAAGTGGGCTTTCTAACGAAAATGTGTGGGGACTGCTCATTGACTCAAGTAATGCCAAAGGCGATATTGTCTGGATTGCCACCAACGGTGGCGGCGTAAATCGTCTGGAAAACGGCGTGTTTACTGCCATTACAACCAAGGATGGTCTCTCGAATAATATCGTTACGTCGTTCTGGCGCGAAAAGAATGGGACGCTCTGGATCGGTACGTGGGGCGGCGGTGTGAATCGCCTCAGCAATGGCGTTATTTCTCGCTTCACGAACCAAGAAGGCTTGTCGGATAATGTTGTGTTGGCTCTCTGCGGCGACCGCGAAGGCGCACTCTGGGTCGGCACGCAAGGCGGCGGCATCAATCAACTCCAAACGGGAACCTTTACCACCTACACCGCACGAGATGGTCTGGTGGGTGATTTTGTCGTGTGCTTTGCCCAGTCTCTAAAGCGCGTGAATCCTAGTCCCACCGACGCTGCGCTTTGGATGGGAACCTACAACGGACTCAGCCGCTATCAAAACGGCACTTTTACCAACTACACGACAAAAGACGGTCTCGCCAGCAATAATATTCATTCGCTCTGGCAAGATTCCAGCAATGGCGAGCATGACGGGGCATTGTGGATCGGCACATGGGGCGGCGGCGTGAGTCGCTTGTTGAATGGGAAATTTACCAACATCACGACGAGTAATGGCTTACTCAACAACATCGTTACGTCGGTGAAGCCTGACGAACACACGCCGGGCGCACTTTGGGTTGGCACATGGGGCGGCGTAAATCGCCTCGTTAATGGAAAAATCACGGAATCCTATACTGTCAATAATGGCTTGCGGAGCAATTTTGTCTTTACTCTTTTGGCGGAACGTCAAAGAAAGGTTGTATGGATAGGTACGTGGGGCGGCGGTCTGCATCGCCTAGAGAATGGCGTAATGACGGCATTCACCGATACAAACGGTTTGTCGAGTAATTTTGTGCGCTCCATCATGCACGATGCCGATGGAGTCCTCTGGGTTGGTACGGTTGGGGGCGGGCTGAATCGTTTTCACAATGGCAAATGGACAAGCTACACCACGCATAACGGCTTGTTCGACGATCATATTTGGACAATGGTGGAAGACACCTTGGGCTGGATGTGGATGTCGTGTAATCGAGGCGTATTTCGTGTCCGCACAGCAGAACTCAATGATTTTGCCGCAGGGAAAACGCTGCGCATCATCTCACAGGCATTTGGTAAAGCCGATGGTATGAAAAATGCCGAGTGTAACGGCGGCACACCCGGCAGCATCAGGGCTGCGGACGGACGCTTGTATTTCCCAACGGCTCAGGGCGTGGTGGCGGTAGAGCCAGACAAACTCCTTGCCAACAGCGTTGTACCGCCCGTCATTATTGAACAGATTCTTGCCGATAGCGTTTTGGTGGACGTTGGGGCGGCATTCACCCTTCCGGCAGAAACGAAAAAATTTGAATTTTCGTACACCGCCACAAGCCTCAGCGTTCCCGAAAAAGTGCAGTTTAAGTATCTTCTTGAAGGCTACGATAAAGCGTGGACAAGCGTTGGTACACGCCGTGTGGCGTATTACACCAATCTTCCGCGTGGGCGCACGTATCGCTTTCGCGTTATCGCTTGCAATAATGATGGCGTTTGGAATGAAGTTGGCGCGGCGGCGGAGTTTACACTTGAATCATTTTTTTGGGAAACGTGGTGGTTTACGGCGCTTTGTGTTGTCGGCGTAGGTTGTATCGGCTTTGGAGCATATACCTTGCGCGTTCGGCGTTTGCACAACCGCGCAGCACATTTTGAACATATCGTCCAAGAGCGCACCGTCGAACTCCGCGATGCCAACAACGAAATACATCGGCAACTGGAAATTCAGACGACCCAAGCCCGTGAAATCGAACTCGCCAATACGCATCTTCACGAAATGAATCTCCAACTCGACCAAACACTCCGCGAATTACAGGAAACGCAGACACAACTTGTTGCCAGCGAGCGCATCGGCGCAATCGGGATGCTCGCATCGGGCATCATGCACGAAATCAACAACCCCAACGCGGGTGTTTACGGGGCATTGGAACAGATTCACCATAAACTGCACAATCTTCGCACCTTTTTTCTGTCGCTATTGGATGAAGCAGGACGACAATCGCCAGAAGCTACGCGCTTTACCAGCATGACTGAGGATATGGAAAAAATGCTCAATCTCGCTATGAACGGCTCGGCGCGAGTGAAAAGTATTGTCGGAACGCTGCGCGGCTTCACGAAATACCATGCAGAAGGCGTAAAATATGATTCGCTGGAGCGAGAGCTACCCGCAACGATAGAAATATTCGGCTTTCAGTACAATAACGTCCGCGTGAAAACAGTGTTTATCGGCGACAGCACAATTGAAGCAAACTTTGGGGAAATTAACCAAGTATTTCTCAATCTTCTTGTCAATGCGGCACAAGCAGAAGCAAGTCTGATAACGATACAGACGAGCGAATTACCCGATACCAAACAAGTGCGGGTCACCATTCACGACAACGGCAGAGGTATGGATGAGGAGAGGAAAGCACGAATATTCGAGCCGTTTTACACCACCAAAGGCGCAGGAAATAGCGGTTTGGGTTTGAGTATCAGCAAAAAAATATTGGAGCGGCACGGCGCAAGTATTTATGTTGATTCTGAAATAGGCGTTGGCACAACCTTCACAATTCTTTGCCTGCGCGATATTCAACGGTAACGCTTTTTTCATCGTACAACCTTGTATTTTACGAAGCGATAATGACCAAACGCAAGCATCAGAGCGCACCAGAAGACGGATTGAGATTGAGGCTGCACCAAAGCAGATTGATACTCAATCTGATGCTCTGCTTTTTGTCGGTGGTTCTGGTGAATACCGCTTGGGCGCAAATTCCTCCCAATGAGCCTTCGGCGCAACCTTCGCAAGACCAAAGCGTTATTGATAGCTTAAAAGTTTTACTGCGTTTTGCCGATGAAGCGCGTCGCGTCGGCATTCTGAATGAACTTACCTTCGAGTATTTTTATATATCCCTTGAACAAGCGATGCTCTACCAACGAGAAGCGCTTGCTCTTGCACAAAAACTGCGCAATCGCAGGGCAGAGGCGACAGCCATTCTCAATGAAGGCTTTGTAGCGCGGATGTCAAACCACGATACCCTTGCTTTTGAGCGCACTAATGCAGCATTAGACATATTCCGACAACTCGCCGATACGTCAGGAACGGCGCGAGCATTGTACAATCTGGGCTTGGTGCAAGGCGCACGGGGCGATTACTTTCATTCCCGCACCTATTTTTTGCAATCGCTGGATCTGGCGGAAACCGTGCGCGATATTTTCCTAACTGCCCGCATTTACAATGCCATTTCGGAAGATTATTTTCAGCAAAGTGACTTCGAGAAAGCCCGTGATTACGCGCTCCGCTCGGTTGAGTTGCACCGCCAACACCCCGACCGACGCTGGTTGGCGTTGCAGTTGGATAACGTTGGATTTATCTATGAACACCTCAAACAACCCCAGAAGGCTCTTGAATACTATTTGGAGGCACACGCCATTTTGACGGCACTCAGGCGCAAAGGTCAGCACCGTTTGGCAAATAGTTGTAAAAATATTGCTAATGCCTATCGCTCATTGAAAAAGTATTCCGAGGCGCTCGAATGGGCGCGGCGCGGCATAGCAATTCAACAAACGCCGTTTCAGGATAATCAAAGCCTGAATGGAATGAGAGGCAATTACAAAGCCCTGGCAGATATTTTTGAGCAACAAGGGAACATTGACTCTGCTCTCGCTTGGAATAAGCGCATTCTGAATTTGCCCGCATCGAAAACGCCGTATTCCGTCGGTGTATTGCGTACCATTGTTCATCTCTACCAACAGCGCGGTAACTGCTCAGAGGCAAAACGGTATGGGCGACAAGCATGGGAAATGGCATGGCACTTCGAGAATCCCAAGGCACGCGAGACCGCAGCCCGTGTGATGTCCGAAGCAATGGCTCTTTGCGGCGAGTATGATTCTGCCTATTGGTATCAGGAGCGCTATTTGATACTTCATGATAGCTTGACCAGCATCGAAAAGGGCAAGCAAATTGCGCGATTGCAAGCCGTTCACGATTTGGACAAAAAGAATCAAGAAAATGAGCGCTTACGCCAAGAAAATATTGTCAAGGAAATCGTTATTTCGCGGCAGACGATTGTCGTTATCGTCATTGCCCTTTCGCTCGTAATAGCACTATTGCTCACTCTTCTTCTTTACCGATCCAACAAACGTAATAAACAAACGACCGTCCGACTTCAGTCTGCGAATACCGAACTGGACGCAACAATGCGCAATTTGAAAGAACTGCAAGCCCAACTGATTCAAGCGGAGCGAATGAGTGCCGCCGGAATGTTGACCGCAGGAGTGATGCACGAAATCAACAACCCCAATGCGGCTGTTTATGCGGCATTGGAGCAGATACGAGCAAAAACACGCGATATTCTGACATTTTTCCTGTCGCTTTTGGATGATACGGGTAAAAAGTCCCCAGAAGCGATCCGTTTTACAAGCCTCATAAGCGACACAGAACGCATGACGGCTATTGCTCTGGACGGTTCCCAACGAGTAAAAAATATTGTTGCCTCGTTGCAGAGTTTCACAAAACATCAGGAAAGCAGCACAAAATTGGCTTCCTTGGCACACGAACTTGCCGGCACGGTGGAAATCTTCCGTTATCAATTCAAGGATGTAGAAGTGCAGCAAGAATATCATGGCGATAGCAGTATCGAAGCAAACTTTGGGGAAATTAACCAAGTATTTCTTAACTTGCTGGTCAACGCCGCTCAAGCTGGCGCGAGGCATATTCGCCTTTCCTCCGAAAGCACTGCAAATGGCGTGATAGTGCGCCTCAGCGACAATGGGAAGGGAATTTTGCCAGAGGTACTTCCGCGAATGTTCGAGCCGTTTTTTACCACCAAAGGCGCAGGCA
>JAAFHM010000060.1:0-10681 GCA_013298375.1 Ignavibacteria bacterium
CAAAAATTATTCGGTATGAACAGCAAGGCAGTATGCTGGCTTGTTCCATAGATTTTACCGAAAAACTATTGAGCAAGAACTTAGTAGCAATTATCTGCCGCCAGATGAACGAGGTTAATCTGCTCAACGTAAGCAATTATGCTGACTTTAGACCAAATTGCCAAAGTAAAATTAGACACTTTCTGAATTGTCCTGTCAAATTTAGCACAAATGCTTGTGAATCCCACACGTATTTTTTTTGGGGTTTACTTCCGCAATGCACTGAAGACAAAGCCACTCTCTTGCTTGGAGGTATGGCATTGGAAGCACTCTTTCGCCGGATTGATCAGCGTACGCTCGGTTTTGCTATCGCCGCTAAATTCTTCAAAACCCCAGCCTCCTGTTTGTGCGAAACGTTTGCTGTCTTTCTGCATCACATCTATAAACCTGCGTTTGCCTTCGCTTACGTCGCCGTCCTTTTCTTGTGTTTCCAGAAAATCAGCGACAATCACCGCGCCGTCAGCAAATACGCCCGTTCGGTAGCCTGCCACTGCCTTCGCGTTTGCATAAATATGATGCAAGCCGCCAAACCGCTTAAAACCTCGACTTTGCGGAGTGATAAGCGCTGATTTGACGTGCATCCATTCGCGGTAGCCCTCCGGATACAGTACAGAATCCGGCATGGAGACTTGTGCCGAACTTGCGGCAACAAGGAAACTTGATAGGGCTGTTGTACAGAGTATTACAGTGAGCGCGAGTATTGGTGAGTGTTTCATTGGTATTGTGGGATAAAGTGAAAAATGAATGGATTTGTATCGCAACGCCTTATTTCGCACTCGGAAGTGGCAACGACGCTTGCCCAAACACATACTTCCAGCCTGCACCCATGCGCACGTAGGTATCGCTGAACCACAGGCTGTACTCAAACGTTTTGCCCGTCTCAGTGTATTTCCCTTTGAGCGCCAGAAGTGCCGTAATTACTGCCGTATTGCCCCAAAGCCGCACTGTTTGCAGCGTATCATCTTGGACTTCATAGATAATGCGCTTTGTTCGTGCATCGCGCAGCAAATCTGCTTTGCTGGCTGTTCTGCCGTTTCCCAAAACGAGCGTAAAATCGTCCGCGAGAATCTTATCCATCGTGGCAGCATCGTTATTTTTTACCGCGAGTTGGTATTGGGTATCAAGTGTGGCGATGAGCTTCGCATCGTCTGTTGCTACTGGGCTTGCGCTCGTGCCAAGGATTCCCAAGAATATCAGAAATAGAGACTTGGTCAGCATAATGTTCGAGAAAAAATGTGAGAAATACTATTGATGATTTCACGAGCAAAATTACGCGGGTTTCCCCCTGAAAGTCGTACATTTGCAGAAGAAAAACGTATAGAAAATGTACAATATTCAATTCTAATGATTTGCAGGGCAATCGCATAAATTTGGGGGAGCAGCCTAAAACCTCAGTGCTCAAGATAATGGATTGCAATCCATTGTTCTAGTATTATCCGAAACATCTTATCGGAGATTTGGTATGCTCATACTGCCGTCCTTGTTTGCTTCGTGGGCAGCAGAACACTGTGGCTTCTGCGCTAGTTTTTTACAACGTAAGATCTTGAGCCGCTTGCTACCAAAATCAAACTGTCAAAACTACTGTAAACGCTAAAAAATTTACGCAAATACCATCCAAGAATATTCCTTTTTCGTATTGCCAAGAAGCGGGATTTAACGTAAGGTTGTGGACATAAAGATTACATCAAGTCCTTTGATAACTTCAGGGTGAATACCGCTTCAAACCTTATACTGAGTCTGTCGAGATATTTGGTTCGTTTGGGCGATACATGGCTTACAGGCTGGCGTACGGTGTTCCATTTTTTTATCAATTTTTGGAATAGAAAAGCGCTGGAAAAGGGCTTGGACACAGAATTACAAACGTTTGTAGAGTATTAAAACTCACCACAAGACCATCCAAGAATGCGCAGATTTCGTATTCTCAAAAAGAGCGTTGTACGAAGTAAGAAATGTTTTCAATACGATGAAAAAATTGTAGATTCTGATTGAAATAATTCACGCATTGCTGCATTGGCATGACAATACCCTGTATGCAGCAGCACATCTACATTGTAAGGGCATCATCATGGCAGCACTCGAACGCATTAGCGAAGAAAAGATGCAACAGTATCTTGCAAAAGTTCCTCAATGGCAGCGCAGTGGCAATGCCATTACACGCATTTATCAATTTCCGAATTTCCTTATGGCAATGGGCTTTGCCAATGCTGTTGCGATTTGCGCGGAAGCGGCACAGCACCACCCCGATATTGCGATTTTTAGCTGGAACAAGGTCAAAATCAGCATCGTTACGCACGGGCAGGGCGGCTTGACGGAGAATGATTTTATACTTGCCTCCAAGATTGATGCAATTCAACCGTAATCTTTTCCCAACACTGATTGAATCGTCTAAACACTATGAGTACCGCACCAATACTGCCCATCATCGAAATTAACGGAAAGCCCGTACCAACGGCGAAAGAATGCGTGATGAAAACATGGCAACACCTGTCGCCACATCTCCGCACACCGAATCAATCCTTGGGGCAAGTTCGCTCTATGGGCTGCGTGTCGCTGGAAATCACGCAGCGCTGCAATCTGGATTGTACCTTGTGCTATTTAAGCGAAATGAGCGAAAAAACGCTGGATGTGCCGATGGAAGAATTGAAGCGGCGTGTCGGCGAAATTCTCCTGCACTACGGGGCGGGAACAGGTGTGCAGATTAGCGGCGGCGACCCGACTTTGCGCAAAGAATCGGAACTTATTGAAATTGTGAAATACGTTGCCGATCTAGGAATGGAGCCAGCACTGCTCACCAACGGCATCAAAGCAAGCCGTGAACTTATCAAAAAACTCGTGGACGTAGGCTTAAAAGATATTGCAATTCATGTTGATATGACCCAACGCCTCCGCAAGCCCGATAAAACCTATTACCAAACTGAAGAAGAACTCAACGAAAAACGCCTTGAATACATTGAGCGCGTACGGGGTTTGGGTGTGGCAATGATTTTCAACACGACGCTTTTTCCGGGAAATTTCCACGAATTACCAATGCTCGTGAATTTCTTCAAAGACCATGCCGATGTGGTTGGTATGGCGAGTTTCCAACTTGGTGCAGACACCGGGCGCGGCGAACATCGCGGGCGCGACGAAGACGCTATCGAACCGCGCAATATCATCGAAGTCATCAATAATTCCCTCAACAAAACCGGAAGCCTCGGAAGCCGCATTAACTTTGATGTCATTGATATTGGGCATCCGTCGTGCAATCGCATTGGCTACGGGTTTGTCTCGAATAAACGTGTGTACGATATGTGGTGGGATCCGGCAGCAATTCCAAAATTCAACAAGAAATTTCAAGGTTTACAGTTGGACAGAGGCAAGCCGAAAGAAGCAGTGATGCGCATTGTGGGACACGTCTTGAAGCACCCTAGTATCATTTCCGAAGGTGTGCGCTTCATTGGTCGCCATGTCTGGCGCATGAAATCTGACCTTCTGGCAAGTCGCTTCAAAGTCTATAAAATATCGTATTTCGTTCACAACTTCATGCACGCGGGTGCGCTTGATGCAGAGCGGATTCACAACTGCTCGTTTATGGTGATGACCCCGCAGGGTCCGATGTCCATGTGCGAACACAATGCGCGGCGCGATGATTACATCACGCAAGAAGTAAGTTACAAAGCTGCTGACGGCTCGGAAAAGCAGTTTAATCCCGTCCGTGAAAATCAACGTGAATACTGGGAACGGCGTAAAAAGGAGCGTTTGGAGCAGGTGTAACGCAAAAGCATAGCGCGGATGACTATTTTCCATAGATTTGTGAACAATAGTTCAATTCCTGTGATTTTATCATGTTTTGCAATACTCATGTCTGACACAAACGATTTCTACACGCGGCTTCCCGCACACAGTGATTTTTTGGCAATCACCAAACCCGGTAACTATGAGGTTTTGCCGGACGATTGGTCAATTATTATTACCGATGTCGTCAATTCCACCGCAGCTATTGAGCGTGGGCAATACAAAGACGTGAATACTTCCGGCGCACTTGCCGCCATTGCTCTCGCCAATGCGCTTGGCAGCTTGGATTTCCCCTTTGTCTTTGGTGGCGATGGCGTAACGATGCTGCTTCCCGAATCGCAAATGCCGATGGCGCGGGATATTTTAGCAAGTACGCGAGCGCTCTGCAAAACGATGTTTGGGCTGACACTTCGCGTAGGGGCTATTCCCGTGAAGACGTTGACCGAGCGTGGTTTTGCCATACAGATTTTGAAATACCGCATTTCCGATAGGGCAAATCAAGCCATTCTCATCGGTGCGGGAATGGACGAGGCGGAAGCACTCATTAAAAACCCCGTCATTTCTGACAAATACTTGCTTCCAGAAGATTTTCAGTCTTCGCGGGAAGCCGATTTTTCGGGCTACCTTTGCGCATGGTTGGACATTCCAAGCCATAAAGGGGAAACCATTAGTTTGATTATCAAACCCCTCGAAGCAAGTACGGAAGCCGTTGAAGCTCGATTGTTTGATGTTTTGACCGCCATTCACCGCATTTGTGGTACGGTTCAAGAGCATCATCCGCTTTCCATGCAAAACCTCTCCACAACAGCCGGCGTGGCTGCCGTAGAGCGCAATGCAATGGTATTTCACCACGCCAAAAAACCTCTTCGCTATTGGCGTGATTTCTGGAGTATTTGGTTGAAAAACATCGCTATTACCGTTCTTCCCCGCTCCAAGACTGATTTTGCACGGCGAAGCATTATGGCGGATGCGGATTTCCGTAAATTCGACGGGGCGCTCAAAATGGTGCTTTCGTGTACGCCGGAAAGCAGGAAGAATCTTACGTCGTATCTCGAATCGCTCCGCGAGCAAGGTTCTATCGTGTATGGAATGCACGTTGCCGATAAAGCATTGATGACCTGCTTTATACAATCCCCAACCTCGCATATTCACTTCATTGATACAGCCAATGGCGGTTACGCTCTTGCCGCAAAACAACTCAAACAGCAACTCAAGGAACTTCGGTCTGACAGCCTGTAAAAGGCATAAAACCAAAACTTATTAACCACAAACCAAAAACGTATGAATTACTACGAGTCCAAAGATCTCGCCCGTTTTGCCGAAGTAGGCAAATTCCGCAAAGAATTGATGGATAAATTTTTCGATTACTACGGCGAAGCTACTGGCACAGATGGCGCACTCACAAAGCGCGAGAAGGCGCTTATTGGGCTTGCTATTGCGCATTTTAAGCAGTGTCCTTACTGCATTGAGGCTTATACGTCGCAGTGCCTTGAAAACGGCTCTAATCCTGACCAAATGACCGAGGCTATTCACGTAGCAAGCTCGCTTGCAGCAGGTATGATCTTGGTGCATGGCGTTCAGATGCAAAATGTGCTGATGAAGCACGATGCGATGTAGAAACAGAACAGTAGAGACAAGGCACGCCTTGTCTCTACAAACGCAACCTCGTACATTTTGGAAAATCAATTTTTATTCTCATGGAAACGACCTCAAATCAGTCTCACGCGGAATACAGCTTTGAAGCGGCTTTGAACAGTCATAGACTTGATTTGAAGCCACTTTCGTTGGAAACGTTGCAAATCAATATCACCAAACTCTGCAATCAAGCCTGTTTGCACTGCCACGTGGATTCTTCGCCCAAACGCACCGAGCAGATGGACGAGCGCACGGTTACTCGTGTCGTGGAAATTTTAGCGCAGCACGACGACATCAAAAAACTCGACATCACCGGAGGCGCACCGGAACTCAATCCGCACTTTGAATTTGTCGTCAAAGAGGCACGAAAACTGGGTAAGCACGTCATGGTGCGGCATAATCTCACCGTGCAGTTCGACGGCAACCCGCAAACAGGCGCGAGTATGACACATTTGCCGGAGTTCTTTGCCGAACAGGGCGTGGAAGTCATTTCGTCCCTGCCGTATTACCAAGAGTTTTACACCGATAAACAGCGCGGGCTGGGCGTTTTCAAAAAAAGTATTGACGGTATGCGGCGTTTGAATGATGTTGGCTATGGGAAGCCTGATTCGGGCTTGATGTTTAATTTGGTGTACAATCCTGTTGGTGCATTTCTGCCCGCATCGCAAGTGGGCTTGGAAGCAGATTACAAGCGGGAACTCAAAGAAAAATTCGACCTTGTTTTCAACAATTTGTACACCATTACCAATATGCCTATCCACCGCTTTGCCGAGTCTCTGAAGCGGCGTGGCGGCTATGAAGAGTATATGGAAAAGCTGGTGAATGCCTTTAATCCTGGTGCAGCCGAGGGTGTTATGTGTAGAAGCCTCATCAGTGTTGGCTATGACGGACGGTTGTTTGATTGTGATTTTAACCAGATGCTTGAAATGCAAGTAACGACGGGCGTAAACGGCTCAACGCGCCAGCGCACTATTTTCGACTTTGATGCGTCTGAACTTATGCAGCGAAATATTCTTTTCGACGCGCATTGCTACGGATGTACTGCCGGAGCGGGTTCTAGCTGTGGCGGCGCAACTGCATAATTTTTCGTATCTTGTTTTTTTTCACAAACCTCATTTTATCATGGTTAAGACAATACTCAAGGTTGTAGGCGGCATAGTTGCTGCTATTATTCTGTTTTTCGGAACTATTTTTGTGCTTGTTCAAGCAAAAGTTGATGTTTCGGGCTTTTTCAAAGCTATCAGCGAAAAGGACAAATCCACGCGAACAAGCCCCGGAGCTGTTGCCAATGCGACGATTGGCACAACCAAACTCAGCATTGATTACAGCCAGCCCGCAAAAAATGGTCGTGAAGTCTTCGGCAAACTTGTTCCCTACAATGAAACATGGCGTACCGGAGCAAACGAAGCAACGGAAATTAGCCTTGATAAAGATATTCAAGTGGCAGGGCAAACCCTGAAAGCCGGACGTTATCAGCTCTTCACGATTCCCCGCGCCGACAAATGGACGATTATTTTCAACAGCAAACTTGGTCAGTGGGGCGCGTTTTTCCACGATGAAAAAAGTGATGTTTTGCGGGTGGAAGTTCCCGTAGGCAGCACCGATACTATGCTTGAGCGCTTGCGTATTTCCTTTGAGAACACTCCCGAAACAGGTTTCAGCATAGCATGGGATAAGACGAAGGTGTTTGTGCCGATTTCGGCGCAATAGCCGTCCATTTAGCTTACTCACGTATTTCTTCGACAAAGGAGAGTTACTATGAATACCGCAACGCAAGACCGTCTGACACAAGACGACATTGAGGCATTATTTCATTTGCCGCCTGACCCCCGCGCCGTTGCTATTGCGCTGACACCAGAGCAGTTGCAACGCTGGAGAGCCATTGAACATGAGCCGTATCAGGTGCAAGATGATTTTATGAAAGCGATATTTGAAGAGCAACGCCCAGAGCGAGAGCGTATTTTACGAGAACAGTCTGGCAAATAACATCCGCACACTATGGAAATAGATTCATTTATTGAACTTGCGAAAATGTACAACGGCTTTGCCAAGCGCGGTACTGTCGTATATCTCGGCGAAGGCGCTTTGCGTCGGCTCGCAGACTGGAATCAAGAAGGATATTCCCGCTTACCAGCAATTATCATTCGAGCATTTCAGAAAATTCAACACGAACCTTTTCAAAGCGGCTTGACTATGACGTTACCTATTATCGCGCCGCTTCGTGTTAATGGCATTGACACGGAAAAGCAGTTCATTGTCCTATGCCATTATGTTTCTGAGTTTCGTTTCTTTTTTGTCAGTATGATTTCTGAAGAGTAAAAGCTTTGTGAGCAAACAGCACAGTAACCACGCTGCCGACGACGAAAAAGCTCTCATGCGCCGCGTAGCAAACGGCGACGAGGCGGCTTTTGAAGCACTCTACGACCGCTATTCACGGCTGTTGTACAGTATTGTTTTGTCGGTGGTGAAGCATCCGCCTGAAGCACAAGATATGTTGCAAGAACTCTTTCTGCACATTTGGAATCAAGCAAAAAACTTCGATGCGGGGCGTGGTAACGTCTATTCGTGGCTCGTTACCATGACCCGCAATCGCGCCATAGACCGCATTCGCTCCAAAGGCTTTCGTGAGCGACAACAGGAATCCAGCAATGACGAAGCGATGATGCTTATCGCCGACGGTGATATTTCGCCGCTCGACAGCATTACGCTTACGGAAGAACGCAATCGCATTCACTCCGCACTTGCTCAAATTCCCGCCGAACAGCGCGATGCCTTGATGTTGGCATATTTTCAAGGCTATACACAATCAGAAATCGCCGAACTTCTGGAAACACCGCTCGGCACAATCAAAACCCGCATGAGACAAGGACTCATAAAACTTTCATCGCTTCTTTCGGGAGCTTTGCCATGACACTGTATCACACAGAACAAGAATACCTATTGACGGAAGCATCTGCGCTCGCGCTTGGTGCGCTCGCGCCCGAAGACGCGCTTGCTATCCGCCGTAAACTCGAAAGTTCTTCTGAAGATGTTCTCAAGGAGTATCAACAAATGGTTTGGACGACGCATCATCTTCCTTCTGCATTGCCGCTTGTCAGCCCTCCAACTCGGCTCAAGCAGGAAATTCTGGGTAAAATTGCTGCCACCGCACAACAGCACGTAGCATCCCATTCTCAGAAGCAGCACGAATCCCATGAATTTATCCCCGAATATGATTCCGGCGGCATAGATTTTTACACGCTGGATGCCGATGAGCGTTCATGGTTGCCGCATCCTGTCAAGGGCGTTACGGTACAATCGCTTGCTACGGACAAAGAGCGCGGCTATGCAACACTTCTGATGCGCTTGGATGCCGGAACGGTATTCCCATCGCACAGCCACGCAGGGGCAGAGCAGTGTTATGTGCTTTCGGGTGATGTCGAGGTTCGTGGGAAAAAACTCCTGACAGGAAGTTTTTTCAGTACACAAGCCCACGCTGACCATGGGGACATTACTACACGGAATGGCGCGACGGTGCTGCTTGTTGTGGCATTAGAGGATTACCGAAAGTCCGCGTGGAAAGTTGGTATTGCCTCGGCGAAACGACATTTGACCAAGATGTTTGCATAAAGAGCAATTTGATGTATCTTTGCCTCTGCTTCGACAAACTCATCATTCTCATTTCACACTCAGCAGGACATCATCATGGCTCGATTCGATAACAAGGTCGTTTTTCTCACGGGCGGTGCAACGGGCATCGGACGTGCAACGGCGGAGGCATTTGCCCGCGAAGGTGCATCGGTTGCCGTTTGTGACGTAGCAGAAACCCCAGCACAAGAAACTGTCCGACGTATTACCAATGCTGGCGGCAAGGCAATATTTATCAAAACGAATGTTGCGTCTGCTGAAGAAATTCAATCGGCGGTGAAGACCACGATTGAGCAATTTGGTGGGCTGCACATTGGTATTAACAATGCCGGAGTTGAGGGGTCGCGTGATAAAGCCACGCATGATTACGATGAAACGGTCTTTCGTCAGGTCATTGATGTCAATTTGACCGGGGTTTTTCTGTGTATGAAGGCGCAAATTCAGGCGATGCTTACCAGCAAAACGCCGCATCATTTCTGGGGCATTTCGGAATGCCGTTTCATATTGCCTACGTTGCCTCCAAACACGCCGTCATGGGCATGAGCAGAGCCGCCGGACTAGAATATGCCCGCTATGGCATTCGCGTTAATGCCATTTGCCCCGGCTTTATTGATACGCCGATGACGGCAGCTCATAATGAAAAAGACCAAGCTATGATTGACCGCTACTATGCAGCAATCCCCGCCAAGCGCGTTGGACAGCCCGAAGATATTGCTAAAGCCATTCTATTTCTTGCATCTGAAGATGCCAGCTACGTCTATGGGCAGGGGCTTATTGCCGATGGCGGTATGTCGGCGATGTAAGGCGCTTCACTTCACCTATTCAACCAACCACCATGCTCTTTTGGATAATCGGGGGACTTTTTCTGATGATTGTGACCTCTTTTCTTATCGAACGCTTTGTCATTGCGACACCGCCCTACAAAGGCGCTGTGAGCGACCATTTTAATGGCGAAACATTTTTTACACCCAATGCCCCGCCCGCAGGAACATTTTCAGACTTGCTACGCTGGGTAAGAAATCGCGATTCCGGCGCGTGGCTGCCCAAGCGTGATACTTCCATGGTGCGGCAAACAATACCGCAAGAGCGCATCGGTGCTGGTGGAGAACAGACGCGCATTACCTTTGTGAACCACGCTACAATGCTGATTCAAACTGAAGGCATCAATATTATCACCGATCCGGTCTGGGCAGACGTTGCGGGCGTGTTCGATCTTGTTGGTGCGAAACGTGTGCGCCCAGCCGGAGTGCCGTCAGAGAACCTTCCACCGATTGACCTTATTCTGCTTTCTCACAACCACTATGACCATCTTGATATTGGCACGATGAAGTACCTCGCCAAGCGCTTCAAACCGACGATCGTTGTGCCGCTTGGCAATAAAGCATATTTGGAAAGAAACGGCATCGGTGCGGAACATGGCGCGGGAACTATCGTTGAACTTGATTGGTGGCAAGAAACGCCGTTTGTCCGCAATGGCAGAACGCTACGAGTGCATTGCGTTCCGGCGCAGCATTTTTCCGGTCGTGGCGTGAGTGACCGCAATAAATCGTTATGGTGCGGTTTCATCGTGCAAAGCGCCCAGATGGGCGATGAATACTATTTTGCG
>JAAFHM010000060.1:10691-14720 GCA_013298375.1 Ignavibacteria bacterium
GATTCCGGCTATGGGCCACATTTCAAGCGCATTGGCGAAAAATTCCGTTCGATTCGCTGCGCGATGATACCGATTGGCGCATTTCGTCCGAAATGGTTTATGTCGCCTGTCCATATCGCGCCGGATGAAGCAGTCAGAGTGCATCAGGACGTAGGGTCTAATTTGAGTTTGGCAATGCACTTTGGGACGTTTCCCCTTGCCGATGATGGCGAAAATGAGCCTATTCAAGAACTCCAAGCGTCTCTCGCGCAAGCATCGGTCGAGCCTTCGGCGTTTCGAGCATTGGATTTGGGGGAATGGGTTGATTTGGGGTAAAATGCCCCTCTCGTCCTACGTCTGAGGATGTCTAAACGCTGCCGTAGGGGGTTTCACGGTATGCAATTCCTGCCCTTATTCAGTATAGTCTGCCAGCCTTTTCAGCGATACCTGCGAAATAACCTTTTCTCGCAAACTCTTTGGTGAAATACGAACTTTTGCCGAATTTAGGGGCATTCTGTTTGTTTACTTTTTACCACTCCCGCCATGAATCTCCCCAGTCTCAGCCTCAAACGCCCTGTCTTTGCGGTCGTAATGTCGCTCACGATTATTCTTTTCGGTATCATGGGCTACACCTTCTTGGGGGTCCGTGAATTTCCTGCTATTGACCCGCCTGTTATCACGGTGCGGACGGTGTACTCCGGTGCAAATCCTGAAATTGTGGAATCGCAAATTACCGAGCCGTTGGAAAAAGCAATCAATGGCGTACAAGGCGTGCGGACTATTTCGTCAAATAGCGCTTTGGGGGTGAGTATTATTACGGTGGAGTTTACCGTAGAAGCCAATTTGGAGCAAGCCGCCAACGATGTGCGCGACAAAGTGTCGCAAGCGCAGCGCCAACTGCCGCAGGATATTGATGCACCGCCCGTGGTGACAAAGGCAGATGCCAGTGGCGACCCGATAATTTTTATGCCGGTGCAGAGCCGCTCGATGAATATTTTGCAATTAACGGCATACGCGGAAAATGTCTTGCAAGAGCGCCTTCAGACGATTCCGGGAGTGAGTCAAGTGCTGATATTTGGCGCAAAACGGTATGCCATGCGTCTTTGGATTGACCCCGCGCGGCTTGCAGCATACAACATGACGATTCAGGACGTGCAAGAAGCATTGGGGCGCGAAAATGTGGAACTGCCAAGCGGAAAAATTTATGGAAATCAAACCGAAATGACCGTAAAAACCTTCGGTCGCCTCGACGACGAAGACGATTTTAACAATCTGATTTTGCGCCAAACCGACAATCGTATCATCCGTTTCCGCGACATCGGACGCGCCGAACTTGGTCCCGAAAATGAAGAAACGTCGCTTCGCCGAAATAATTCTCCTGGTGTTTCGATTGCCGTTATTCCGCAGCCCGGAGCGAATTTGGTGAATATTGCCGATGAATTTTACAAACGTTTTGAGGTTATTAAACGTGAATTGCCGCCGGATATGATCATTGCTGTCGGGATTGACCGTAGCCGTGCGGTGAGAGCCTCTATTTTGGAAGTGCAGGAAACGCTTGCGATTGCGTTTATTTTGGTGGTGATTGTTATTTTCCTCTTTTTCCGCGATTGGAAAATCGCGTTGCGCCCGCTTATTGACATTCCTGTCTCGCTTATTGGCGCATTTTTCATCATGTATATTTTTGGTTTTTCTATCAACGTACTGACGCTCTTGGCGATTGTGCTGGCAACGGGTTTGGTGGTGGACGACGGCATTGTCGTCACGGAGAATATTTACAAAAAAATTGAACAGGGAATGTCACCATTGGAGGCGGCTCGTGCGGGTTCGACCGAAATTGTTTTTGCCGTTATTTCCACGTCTATCACGCTTGCGGCGGTGTTTTTGCCCGTTATTTTCCTGCAAGGCTTTGTTGGTGCGCTTTTCCGAGAATTTGGCGTTGTGATTGCTTCGTCGGTGTTAATATCGGCATTTGTGTCGCTGACGCTCACGCCTGTTTTGAGCGCAAAACTCTCTGGCGATGCGCATAATCGCTCACGGTTCTACACGATGACCGAGCCGTTTTATGTCTGGCTCGACCGCTCTTATCGTCGTTCATTGGATACGTTTTTGCGGCATCGTGTTTTCGGGATTGTGATTCTCGTGGTAAGTTTTGGTGCAATTTATCTTTTGGGCATAACGCTAAAAAATGAACTCGCACCGCTTGAGGATAAAGGTTTTCTGCGGATGCCAATGACTGCGCCCGAAGGCACGAGTTTCGATGCGATGGAAAATGTCATCGGCACGGCAGCGCAATTTGTGATTGATTCTGTGCCGGAACAGCGCATGGTCTTTGGTATTACGGCTGGTGGCGGTGGTTCGACGGGGGCGGTAAATTCTGGTTTTATCAGTATTCTGCTTTCCGATGCCTCAGAGCGCAAACGCACACAAATGCAAATAGCGGAATATGTCGGTAAAAAAATGCGCGGTTTTAATGCCGCCAGAGCAATTCCTGTGCAGGAGCAAACGATTTCTACCGGATTTGGCTCTGGTTTTGGATTGCCAGTGCAATTTGTTATCCAAAATTTGGATTTTGAAAAGTTGAAAAGCAAACTCCCGCAATTTCTCGAAGAAGCGCAGAAAGATCCGACGTTTCAAGGTGTTGATATTAACCTGAAATTTAACAAGCCCGAACTGACGGTTTCGATTGACCGCTTAAAAGCCACCGAGGTTGGCGTATCGGTGCGGGATATAGCCAATACACTCCAACTAGCGCTTGCTAATAGGCGTTTTGGCTATTTTTTGATGAGCGGCAAGCAATATCAAGTCATTGCTCAAGTCGAACGCGACGACCGCGACCGCCCATCGGCACTACAAGGGTTTTATGTGCGGAATAGTCGTGGTGTGCTGATTCCTTTGGACAATTTGGTGAAATTCGAGGAAATCGCCAATCCGCCGCAGGTTTTTCACTACAATCGCTACAAATCGGCAACGATTTCTGCCGGATTAGCGCCAGGAAAAACTGTTGGTGACGGAATTAAGGTTATGGAAGCCATTGCTGCGCGGGTTTTGGATGATAGTTTCACAACGTCGCTGACGGGCGCTTCGCGGGATTTTGCCGAAAGTTCGTCGAACACGAGTTTTGCCTTTTTGCTGGCATTACTGCTTATTTATTTGATTCTTGCCGCTCAATTCGAGAGTTTCCGCGACCCGTTTGTGATTATGCTCACGGTGCCGCTTGCTGTCTTGGGTGCGCTACTATCACTTTGGGCATTCAACCAAACGCTGAATATTTTTTCGGAAATTGGTATTATCATGCTCATTGGGCTGGTGACGAAAAACGGAATTTTGATTGTGGAATTTAGCAATCACCTTCGTGCCGAAGGAAAGACACTCCACGAGGCTGCGCTGGACGGCTCTGCTGCACGGTTACGACCAATTCTGATGACGAGTTTGGTAACGGCGATTGGTGCCTTGCCGATTGCTCTTGCGCTCGGCGCTGCCTCGCAAAGCCGTGTCCCGCTTGGCGTTGTGGTTGTTGGCGGTGTGTTGTTTTCACTAGTGTTGACGTTGTATGTGATTCCGGCAATGTACACCTATTTGGCAAGTAAAAAGCAAACAAGCCTTGAGGAGGAGGCAAGTGTGGTTGCGACAAGAAAGGTGGAGGAAGTCGCTGTGGATGCGTAAGTGCTGCGAGGTATTCGGAAATGTTATTTGGTCAGGTATTCCCCTGTCTGAGACGGCTTCTTTACCTTACGGCAGGTTCTTTTAGCGTTTCCATTAACTGCAAAATCCGCCGTAGGGTAATGTATCAACACTCCTCAAGCGACTTGGACAAGGATATAATCGGAACAGCTACATCTTCATTGTGCCGTAATGTAAGCATCTGGACAGTAAAAGCCTTCGACAAACTCAGGCTGAAGAGCGCTTCAGATCTCATGCTTGTATAGTTTTACTTTGGCAAGTTGCTGACAAAGCTAGATACGAAGAGGCTTTCCAAGAAAACATCTTATCAAAAAAACGAGACTTTCGGCTTAAAGGCGCTTGAATACAAGGTTTTGATTATCTATATCC
>JAAFHM010000519.1 GCA_013298375.1 Ignavibacteria bacterium
CAAGAACTTTCATGTCAATGGTAAGGTTTTAAGCGGTCAGCAGAAGAAAACACTTTTTTTGTTCCCGATGTTTTTCTCTCTGCCCCAGATTCTCTCTGGCCTAGAACTCAACTTGCCAAAGTAAAACTAGTCAGGTAGGCGTTTTGCTCTTTTGTTAAAATCTGGGCTAAAACTTGCAATAAGCTCTGAAAATTACCTGATTTTTTACGATTCCTATTGCCGTTTTTACAAAATCATCTAAGTTTTGGAGAAATTGGAATAATGACAATAGAAAAAGTATCGAAATTTATCAAAAAACGCCAATATTTAGACCTGACCAGTTACAAAGATTGTTATTTTGACTTTGCAAGATAACGAAATTATTATCAAAACGATATGAGACGATTGAAGCGAAACTCACCGAAATACTTCATCATTATTGGGCAAACCCGAAGCTCCTACAGCGTTTAACGGCTTTCCCACGGATACGTGAGCATCACAATAAGCAAGAGTCAAAGCATAATATTGAAACCTAAATCAAAATGGTATAATTTGATTACCAAGCGAAAAAAAATCATCAGCAAAATCCTCCTGACATACTGCTGTCAGTAGGAGTGTTGTATATTGCAGCCTGTTAATGACATTACTCGCTAATGTTCCATTATTTTCATCAATTGCTATGAACTCTTTACCAAAGCTCAGTATCACGACAAAAGAAAATAACGATGCGTTGTTACGCCGCATCAATGCACTTACGCCTGTTTCAAAGCCACAGTGGGGAACAATGAATGTGGCGCAGATGCTTACTCATTGCCAACGACCGTTGAAATTAATATTATCGGGAACATTGCCCAAACGTACATTCATTGGCTATCTGGTAGGCGGTTTTTTCAAAAAGAGAATTCTTGGAGAAGCAGGATTTGGTCGTAACACACCGACTGCCCCCGAATTTGTTGTGAGAGAGGAACACACATTCGACGAAGAAAAAGAACAACTTATTGGTATTGTTAAACAGTTTGCTGAGAGGGGTTTGTCAGTATTTCCAACTGACCCGCATCCGCTATTTGGACCAATGACACCGCACGAATGGGACTTATTTCATGCCAAGCACCTCGACCATCATTTGCGGCAATTTGGTGTGTAAATCGACCTGTCTGACACAATTTTTTCCAAAGGAGGCAATCTATGCCAGCAAAAAAAGCAGAAAACAAAACGAAAGCTACCGAACTCAGCGTTGAAGAGTTCTTGAACAGCGCGACCGATGGGCAAAAACGGGCGGATGCTCTGGCACTCGCGGAGTTAATGCAGCAAGCAACGGGCTTCCCGCCGAAAATGTGGGGTGCGAGTATCGTCGGTTTTGGGTCGTATCACTACAAGTATGAGTCGGGGCGAGAGGGTGATATGCCACTCGTGAGTTTTTCGCCTCGCAAGCAAAATATTACGCTCTATTTGGGATTAGCACATGACCATTTCGACAATCTTGACGACACTCTCGCTAAACTTGGTAAGCACAAAATGGGAAAAGGGTGTTTGTACATCAACACTCTCTCTGAGATTGATACATCGGTGTTGAAAACTCTCATCACCCTGTCAGTAGAACGCTTTTCGGGGCAATAACGGGGAAACAGTCATGAAAAAAGTACCAAGTAGAGCTACGAAAAAGAGTGCGAAATCAGGCACGAATACACAGACCGTACGCGAGTATGAAACAGTTCTCTTGCCTTCAACAAGCAATAATTATTTGACGCTGGTTCATGTCCCTCCCGAAATTGCAGAAGTATTCAAGAGCGAAGGTGTGAAGCGTGTTGTGGCGTGTTTAACGTCCGACATCGGAGAACACGAGTACCAATGCGGCTTGTTGTCTGTCGGTTCGGGAAATACGGGCATTATGATTAACAAAACGATTCGCACAAAATTGGGGATTTTTGAAGGAACGAGACTTCGTGTTCGCCTCAGTAAAGACGAGAGTGAATATGGGTTGGAAATGCCGGAGGAACTCGCTGAACTCATGCGCCAAGACGAGGAGGGAGACCGTCTTTTCCACGCACTCACCGATGGAAAACGTCGCTCACTTATCTATGTTGTTTCTTCGGTGAAAAACTCTGAACGCCGCATAGAACGGGCAATTAGGGTCATTGAGCATTTGAAAGAGCATGGCGGGAAGGTCGATTACAAACGATTGTACAACGATTTGAAGGTATCACAGCGATTTGAAGAGTAGTACTTTTCAGAGCAGTATTTTGTCAAAACAGGAGAATCTAAAAAGAGTGGTTTTCGGTATCAACACAAACAGAAAGGGCTTCACTGCACCAGACGTGAAGCCCTTTTTGTGGAAAATTATTGCTGAAGCGAAATAGATTCTTTGTGAACATTACCAAAAAGTTCTTTGACAAACGAATCGCTCAGACCCAGCTTCCCGCCTTGCGCCAGACGCTTTTGGATAATTTCTTCCCACCGTGCGGGCTGCAAAACATCCATGTTATTGTGCTTTTTGTACTCGCCAATTTCGCGCACAATGTTCATGCGAGCAGAAAGAAGTTCCATAAACTCAGCATCCAAGCGGTCTATTGCCGAGCGGAGTGTGTCGAGTTTTGAGGTGTCGTCGTGCGTGACTGAGCCATAGGAAGGCTGCCATGTGAGGGCTTCGAGCATATCTTTAAGCGCTTCCGGCGTAAGCTGCTGTGCGGCATCTGTCCAAGCATTATCGGGATCAATGTGCGATTCGATAATGAAGCCGTCCATTCCCAAATCAATCGCTTTTTGTGCCACACCCGCCAGCAATGCACGTTTGCCCGTAATATGGCTAGGGTCGTTGATAAGCGGCATTTGCGGGAGCCGTGTGCGAAACTGCATCGGAATAGCCCACGTCGGGTTATTCCGATACATACTTTTCTCGTGTGTGGAAAATCCGCGATGAATGGCAATCAGTTTATTGATGCCGACACGGTACACCCGTTCCATTGCGCCCATCCAGAGTTCAAGATCGGGGCTGATAGGATTTTTTACCATCATGCCAACGTCCGTACCCCGTGCTGCATCGGCAATTTCCTGCACGGAAAAAGGATTGCCCGTCGTGCGAGCGCCAATCCAGAGAATATCAATGCCGTGCCGCAAACAATCTTCCACGTGCTGCGCCGTTGCGACCTCCACAGCCATCATCAAGCCTGTTTCTTCTTTAGCGCGTTGCAGCCATTGAAGCGCTTTTACGCCGTGTCCCTCGAAGCCGCCAGCACGGGTACGGGGTTTCCAGACACCAGCGCGGTAAACACTTGCCTTGCCTGTTGCGGCTATGCGCCGTGCGGTCTCTAGGACTTGTTCTTCCGTCTCGGCGCTGCATGGTCCTGAGATGAGCAGGTAATTTTTCGGAGTTTTGGGTGCTGGTGGAATCCATTTTTGCCAAGCAGGAATCACCATTTCGCCATTAGAAGCCTGTTTTGCTGCGGTCTCTAAGACCTCTTGCGGATCTTCGGGGTCGCTAACGGTGATAGAATGTTTGGTCGTAAGGTCAATATTTTTTTCGCCCTCTTTGTACACGCCAAAAATCTTGAGTTCAAGCGCTTCGGGCTTAAATTCGCGGAGTGCCTGCTCGAAATCGCTTACGTCTTCCCACGTCATATCAACGTGGATGGTGTATTCGTAAGGAACACCAATGACGGGAATGGACTGAATTTTGGTGAGATTGATGCCATTACGTTTGAAAATTGCCAACGCATCAGCGAGGCTGCCAGAGGTGTGCGA
>JAAFHM010000114.1 GCA_013298375.1 Ignavibacteria bacterium
GCTGAAATCCCTGTAAACTGGTGCGAACAGCTTGGAACAGTGCTTGCGAACGAGGAAGTAGATGAATGGACAAGCAAAGGCTACACCGTCGAGCGTCGCCCCATGCGCCAGTGGATGCTCCGCATTACGGCTTACGCAGAGCGTTTGCTGAATGATTTGGCACTTGTGGAATGGCCCCAATCCACGATGGAAATGCAGAAACATTGGATTGGAAAATCAGAAGGCGCGGATATCCATTTTCCGATATTCCAAGATGAACATATTAAGAAACGTTTTAAGCACATTGATACCGTCAAAGCCCTTAATGAGGAGGAGAATAAACTTACTGGAATAGATGCTACCCCCATGTATGATGAAAACTATTCAAGAATCATTAACACCTTAAAAATCAAAGGTATAACAGTTTATACAACGCGCCCAGATACAATTTTTGGCGTGTCCTACGTTGTTCTTGCACCAGAACATCCTCTTGTAGACTTTATCACAACTGACGCACAGCGTACCGCCGTCGAAGACTACAAACGCGCCGTTGCCCTCAAAAGCGACCTTGAGCGTACCGAGCTTGCAAAGGAAAAATCTGGCGTATGGACGGGCGCATTCGTGCTGAATCCTGCGAACGGCGAAAAAGTCCCCGTTTGGATTGCCGATTACGTCTTGGCGCACTACGGCACGGGTTCAGTAATGGGTGTTCCCTGCGGCGATGTGCGTGATTTCGCCTTTGCAACGAAATTCGGCTTACCAATTCCGATTGTCCTCAAGCCCGCAGACGGCACGGAATGGGACTTCACGAAGGATGGCTACGATGATTACGATAATGCGATTGCTATTAATTCCAAAAACGACAACGTTTCGCTAGACGGCATGGAATCAAATAAGGCGAAAAAATGGATGACAATGTGGCTTGCCAGCGAAGGCTTGGGCAAGTTGAAAGTACAGTATAAACTGCGCGATTGGCTCTTCTCGCGGCAGCGTTACTGGGGCGAACCCGTTCCCATCTTGTTCTTCGAGGACGGCACACGCCGCTCGTTGGAACTGGATGAACTTCCCTTGCAACTACCCGACGTTAGCGACTTCCAGCCCGCCGGAACAGGTGAATCGCCGCTTGCAAAGGTGGAATCGTGGGTGAATTTTACCGACAAAAAAACAGGCAAAAAAGCCCGCTACGAAACCAACACCATGCCGCAATGGGCGGGTTCGTGCTGGTACTATTTGCGGTTCATAGACCCCAGCAATGATGCGGTGTTTGTGGATTCTAAGCAGGAAAGATACTGGATGGGTGCTGGCGACAATGGTGGTGTAGATTTGTACATGGGCGGCGCGGAACACGCCGTGCTGCACCTCTTGTACTCACGCTTCTGGCACAAAGTCTTGTTTGATTACGGCTACGTCTCCACTCCGGAGCCGTTCAAAAAGCTGTTTCATCAAGGTTTGATTTTGGGTGAAGATTCGGTAAAAATGTCGAAATCGCGTGGAAACGTGGTCAATCCTGACGATGTTATCAAGGAATACGGCGCAGACGCGCTGCGTGTGTTCGAGATGTTCATGGGACCACTCGAAGCCGCAAAACCTTGGGCAACAAAAGGCGTGGAGGGCGTTTCACGGTTTTTGAGCCGCTCGTACCGCATGATTGTCGATGAAGAAACGGGTAAATGCTCACCAAGCGTCAAAGACGCAGAACTGACGAAAGAGCAAGCATTCATTCTCCATTCTACAATAAAAAAGATTGGTGAAGATATTGAAAACCTCAGTTTCAATACTGCCGTTTCGCAGATGATGATTTTTGTGAATGAGTTCTTCAAGCTAGACGTAAAGCCACGCGCAGCGATGGAAGCATTTGTGCTGTGTCTCGCGCCGTTTGCACCGCACTTGGGCGAAGAGCTGTGGCAAATCTTGGGACATACCGAATCGGTTGCAACCGTTGCATTTCCTCAGTTCGACGCATCGAAATTGGTACAGGACGAAATCGAAATTGTCTTGCAAGTGAGCAGCAAAGTTCGCGCAAAAATCATCGTTCCGGCGAATGCGGACGCTGCAACACTAGAGAAAATCGCCCTTCAAGACCCAACCGTACAAAAATACTTGGATGGCAAAACGCCGAAAAAGGTGATTGCTGTGCCGGGGAAATTGGTGAATTTTATTGTGTAATTTTTTTGGAGAAGGTGATGACTCATCCTCATACACTGAGTGAATCAAATGTTTCACTGCTTGAGCAATTACGAGATGCAGTTCTGCCAGAACGTGAGCATTTGAGCAAGGAAGAGAAAGCATTACGGAAACAATTCCGCAAATCAATGCGTGTTCTGCGGAATGAACTCAAAGAAAATCTACCGTTTCACGTTACCTACAAGCGTGTGCAGGAGGAGCTTTGGCTGATTCGATTGCTCATCTTGAAAATGATGTCCAAGGAAGAAAAGAGCCTTAGCGATATATTAGAAACAAGCCTTACGCTGTTTCTTGAGTACCCGGAACCGCTTGCCCGTGAGCTTTGCAAGCATCTCCACCGCACTGTGCTCGTAACTATTGCGTTTGCAAAGTTGTTTGAAGAAAAGAGTGGCGACAGGCTTGCCTCTACTGCCACGAGTATTCCTAAAATACCCCTCCATGAGTATTTTGCTCTCATCCAAGCCAGTGTTCCGTTTGCGAAGGACTTGATTGAGAACGTTCATTCATCACTTGCTCTGGATATGTGTGTGTTCGCGCTTTTCATTCTTTTTGAGGAGCGCAAAATTCGCATTTCAGAAGTACGGATGCAAGAATTGGTGCGCTATGCACATCTGCAAAGTGCGGAATATGAACGCCTAATGCGGAAGATTTTTGGAGTCCGTTTGCCTTCAACAGAGGCTGAACAACAGGAGTGGCGGGGCTTTGTACGTCGTACTTCAGGTATGTTTTCGGATGTAGATTTGCAACGCCCCGAACAGCGTCTGTGGACAAAGCGAGAGGAGATGTGGTAATGGTTCTTCTCGACACAAATGCGTGTATTGCCTATATGCGTGGTTCATCGGCGTTGACAGAGAAGTGCCTTACACTTCGGAGTAGAGATATTTATCTCTGCTCCATTGTCCAAGCGGAACTCTGGCATGGCATTTACGCTGCTGTGAACTCTTTCGATCGCAGAATGCCTCAAGTGCAGGAATTTTTTGCAAAATTTCCTATTCTTCCCTTTGATGAGCAAGCCGCTCAGGAATACGGTAAAATCAAGGCTTTGGTCGAACCGCTTGAAAAAAAATGGAAGCGGCAAGGGCAGAAATTCAAAGCTATCGGCGATAATGATATTCTTATCGCCGCCATAGCTTGTTCACGTGATTTTGTGCTGGTTTCGCGGGATTCAGATTTTGACCGTATTTCCAATCTGAGGCGTGAAAATTGGGAAGAAGATTGATACCCAGAAATGTGTGAAGAGCATAACACCTTGAGAAACGTGATGAATGCGTAGGGCAATCGCATGAAAATTTCAAACCCGCACCAAATCAGCATTCTAATATCGTCAGTATTTGTCGTTCAACGTGTAGAGACAAGGCAATGCCTTGTCTCTACGGCATAGATTTTTTTTCATGCGATTGCCCTAGATGAATGCGCCAGTCCTTTGCATCTGACCAATATTATTTTCAGTGGCAGTAGCAAACTGGGCGCAAACACTGGCGGAATGCCTAAAGGACGGGAAGATACAGACCGAATCGGTTAGGCGCAAGATACCTCAAGAATACAAATGCCGCAAAAGCCGCCGCTTGGCAACAGGCAGAATCGTTTCGTGGAAAGGAAATTCCAAATCCGTTGCAAATGCGTAGGTAGCGGGGTTGGGCAAGGTCGGATACTCTTGCACCAACTCAAGTTTAATGCTTTGAATGGGCTGCATGATTGAGCCTTGACGCAAGGATTTCACGAAGGAGGTTTTCAAACTGCGATAGCGCTCTTCGGCACTGGTAAAAATCGAAACTTCGTAGCGAATGACGTGCAGCGCCGAACTTGCATTGTCGGGAATAAACATATACCCTTCTTCCAGATATGTGGGCAAAATACCAACCACTTCCAACGACAAATTTTCTTCGACAAACTCAAACATCGTTTTGCCTTCTTCGATAGCATCCTGAATAAGCGGCAAAGCCCAGAGAATCAACTCTTGAATCTGCTCAAAATCATCGTCGTTGATGGGCGTTTCCTCGTAAATAACTTTGCGCTCTTTCAGATTGAGGTCTTTGATGCTGCGATGCGCCTTGGCGCGGAGGTTGTCGGCGCTTTGGGTGATGGATTGCAACGAACCGAACAGTTCAATCAGTGTGCTGAGGTCGGGAAATATGCGGTTATGGTGAAAATTGGTGCGAATGGTTTTTAGACCGTTCAAAACCTCGAACCGTGTTCGCTCGGAATCATGGACAGCACCAATAAACGTGCTGATGGAAAGTGCAGGAAGCATAGTGTTTCTCCCAACGATAGTGAAAAAACAAAGCGAAATAACGATAGTCATCTTCTTCTCTGACGCGCATCGAACGAAGAAGGATTACACAACATATTGCAGCAAATCCGGGCGATCGTTCAAATATTCGTAGGTGATATTGCGTGCTTTCATGCGTTCAATCAGCGCATCAAAATCCTCTCGACGTTGCAATTCCAAGCCAACAACCGCCGGACCACGTTCACGGCTGGTTTTCTTGGAGTATTGGAAATACGAAATATCGTCCGTCGCGCCCAAAACTTCCGATAAAAACTCACGCAATGCGCCCGCACGTTGCGGGAAACGGACAATAAAGTAGTGTTTAAGCCCTTCGTAGAGCATAGAGCGCTCCTTGATTTCTTCGGTGCGCGTAATGTCATTGTTGCTGCCACTGACGATACAAACCACATTTTTGCCGCGAATTTCCTCGCGGTAATGCTCCAAAGCCGCAATAGAAAGCGCTCCGGCGGGTTCGACGACAATAGCCTCTTCGTTATACAACCGCAAAATGCGCCCACAGATTTGACCTTCCGGCACAAGCACGACATCATCCAAAAACTCTTGGCAAATGGCAAAGGTCAAATCGCCGACACGCTTGACGGCAGCACCATCCACGAACTTATCAATCTTCTCCAACGTCGTGTTTACGCCATTTTTGCGAGATTCGTACATTGCCGGAGCGCCAAGCGGCTCTACGCCTATCAATTTCGTGCGCGGACTGAGCGTTTTGAAAATACTCGAAACACCTGCCGACAAGCCGCCACCGCCGACGGGAATAAACAGATAATCAATCGGCTCGGTAGCATCGTCCAATATCTCCAAGCCAACCGTTGCTTGCCCTTCAATCACTTTTGGGTCATCAAAAGGATGAATAAAGGTTTTGCCGTTTTGAGTGCAATCCGCGACGGCTTCTTTATAGGCATCATCGAAGGTGTCGCCTGTCAAAACCACTTCTACAAATTCTTTGCCAAACATTTTTACTTGGCGAACCTTCTGGTTTGGCGTGGGTGCGGGCATAAAAATTTTGCCATGAATACGCAATTTTTGACAAGAAAGCGCCACTCCTTGTGCGTGATTTCCCGCCGAAGCGCAGACCACGCCTCGTGAGCGCTCATCATCGGAAAGGCTGGAAATCTTGTTGTACGCACCGCGAATTTTATAGGAACGTACAATTTGGAGGTCTTCGCGCTTGAGAAAAATATTCGCATGAAATTCTTCGGAAAGATTAGCATTCTGCTCAAGCGGTGTTTGCCGCGCAACGCCGCGCATGGCGAGTTCTGCGGCTTTGACGGCTTCCAGACGAGGGATGAAAATTTCGTTGGTTGTTGCAGTGAGATTCATTCGTGTAAGATTTTGTAAGAGTTGATTTTACGGGGTATAGAAAAGGTTTTTGTCCAAGCCGGATTGTAACTGGTTAGGTATGTCTTTCCGTCCTACACTTTCCTAAGCGTAGAACGGGTTTCCCGGAACAATAATCATAAAATATGCGACGTAAATTATTATCGGAAAACCCGTGCGACGGCAGCGTTTTTGCGGATTTCAGCCGTCGGACGGGAAAGACCTGACCAGTTACGCCGGATTGCCGAATTCTCACTTCTTCAAAACCATGCAGCGCCAACAATGCGCAACATTCGATTCCTGATAAAATTCTTAGCTTAGGCAAACTCAGCCTCCATGCGAGTCACATACACTTCTTCTCGCAAACGCTCGGCGATTTCTGCTTCCGAAGCATATTCCAAAAATAATTCGACTGCTTCACGAAGATTATGCCGCGCTTCTTCGATAGTTTGCCTTTGAGATGCGACATCCAATTCAGGGCAAAGAGCCGCAAAACCGTCGCCTTCGCGCCCAATAATTGCAGTAAAAGGAAATGTTTTCATAGCGTTTGATAGGCTTTTGCGTACGGTGAATGATACAAAAAAGAAAATAGCAAATTCTTCGACACAAAACCAGAATACAGAAAAAAAATCCCCGATGCACCGCATAAAATGGCGCATCGGGGAAATTTTTACAAAAAATTTATACGGCTCGCAGCTCTAAAGCCGATGTTGTATCTTGCTTATTCGTACCGTGCGCGGCAAGCATACGGTTGATTGCCGAGAGATATGCCTTGGCGGAAGCCACGATAATATCAAGGTCTGCGCCGTGTCCGCCAAAGGTACGCGGATTTTCTTCCAACGTCTCAAGGCGCACCGTCACTTCGCCAAGTGCATCCATGCCTTCGGTAATAGCGTGGACGGCAAATTCAAGTAGGTTACATGGCGTTTTGATAATATCATCAATCGCTTTGAAGGCAGCATCAATCGGACCCGAACCCAGCGCAGCAACGGTTGTTTTGCGCCCTGCCACATCGCGTAAACACACGGTTGCCGTTGGCATACCTGTTTTGCCGCATATCACCTGCATATCTTCCAGCGTGAAAAATTCGCGTGGTTGGTAGAGTTCATCCGAGACAATTGCCTCCAAGTCCGCATCGGTAATGGTTTTCTTCTTATCGGCAAGTTGTTTGAAACGGGCAAATGCTTTATCCAGTTCTTCATCATGGAGTGGGTAGCCCATTTCCTTCAAACGCATTTTGAAGGCATGGCGACCAGAATGTTTGCCCAAGACTAGTCGTGAAGCCGTCCAGCCGACTGTTTCCGGTTTCATGATTTCGTAGGTTTGCCAGTTTTTCAGCATACCGTCTTGGTGAATACCAGCCTCGTGCGCAAAGGCATTTGCGCCCACGATTGCTTTGTTGAATTGAATATTTAAGCCGGTATAATGCGAAACCATTTGCGATGTGCGGGCGATATGCTGCGTGTTAATGCCTGTAAATACGCCATATTGCGCCGAGCGGGTTTGAATCGCCATGACAACTTCTTCCAACGATGTGTTTCCGGCACGTTCGCCAATACCGTTCAACGTCACTTCCACCTGACGCGCACCGTGCCGCACTCCGGCAAGCGTATTTGCGGTCGCCAAGCCTAAATCATTGTGGCAGTGCGTGGAGAAAACAACATTTTTCGCACCGGGCGTTTCCTCGCGGAGATAGGAAATAAGCGCTCCATACTCTTCGGGAGTGCAGTAACCGACGGTATCAGGGATGTTCAACGTTGTAGCGCCCGCTTCAATGGCGGCTTTGAGGACTTCCACCAAAAACTCTTTATCCGAGCGCCCCGCATCTTCGGGAGAAAACTCGACATTTGGCGTAATTCCTGCGTTGGTAAAGTGCGATACTGCGTAGAGAACCATTTCGCGGACTTTGGCGACAACTTGTTCGCGGGTCATCAGAAGTTTGTATTGCAAATGAATATCGCTTGTGGCGAGGAACGTGTGAATACGCGGCTTTGCAGCATGGCGAACCGCCTGCCAGCACTTGTCAATATCGCCTTTTGTAGCGCGTGCTAAACCGGCAATAACGGGAATGTGCATGGAAATATGCTCACCTGGCGCAGGATTGCCAACCTCAGTCGCAATGCGCCGCACAGCCTCTAAATCATCCGGCGAAGCAGCAGGAAAGCCTGCTTCGATAATATCAACTCCCAGAACTGCCAGTTGGCGGGCAATTTCCAATTTTTCAACGCTGGTCATCGAGGCTCCGGGCGACTGTTCGCCATCGCGGAGCGTGGTATCAAAGATCAATACTCTATCGGCATTGATTTCATGCGGGAAAATATTCATACACAACTCTCTAAACTGGTAAAAAATAAAATGTATAACGCTCTCTGAACTTCGTTATACTTCGACGATTCGGATTATGTTGGAGTAAGCATCAACAATACTTTGAAAAGCAAAATGTTGACACTTCACGTATTAAACTCTCAAACTGAATATACTCACTTTTCCTATCAAAGTCAAGTCAGGGAAAGATTTCTGACCGAAATGGCTGTTTTCTTCATGGTGGATTCATCAAAAATTCATAAACGCCCCCAAACAAAAAAGGAGTTCGCACAGGTACGAACTCCTTTTTTCTACATTTTTTCGCTAAATCTTTTTTCAACAATACTTTATCAAACTTTTTTTGTTACCGATTTGCCCTGCATAAAAAGCAACAGGTAATCACGGCTTCCCGCTTTGGAATCCGTACCGCTCATATTAAAACCGCCAAACGGATGCACGTCCACCAAAGCGCCTGTACACTTGCGGTTGAGGTAAAGATTACCAACAAAGAATTCATTGCGGGCGCGCTCCAAGCGTTCTTCGCTTTTGCTATACAGAGCGCCTGTCAAGCCAAATTTTGTACCATTGGCAATTTCCAAGGCATGGTCAAAGTCTTTCGCCTTGATAACAGCCAGCACGGGACCAAAAATCTCCTCTTGTGCAAGCCGTGCGGTGGGCTGCACATCATCAAAAATTGTCGGTTCGATGTAATACCCATTCAAACCATCAACCTTTTTGCCGCCCGTGAGAAGTTTACCTTCGCTTTTCCCAATCTCAACATATTCTAAAATTTTCTTCTCTGATTTCAGCGAAGAAACAGGTCCGGCAATGGTATCATCTTTTGCATCCCCGATGGTGAGAGCCTTCGTAGCGGCAACCAATTTTTCGACGAATTCTGCATGAATTTTTTCATCCACAATCACCCGCGAACACGCCGAGCATTTCTGCCCTTGAAACCCAAATGCCGCAGCAACCGTGCCTTTGACCGCTGAATCAATATCGGCATCATCCGCTACAATAGTTGCATCTTTGCCGCCCATTTCCGCAACAACGCGCTTGATCCAAAGCTGTCCGGGCTGCGTTTTTGCAGCGCGTTCATTGATGCGAAGCCCGATACCCATTGAACCGGTGAACGTAATGAAGCGGGTTTTGGGATGGTCAACCAAAAAGTCACCTACCTCAAGCGGGTCGGCAGACAAAAAGTTCAACACGCCTTCGGGCAGACCAACTTCACGCATAATATCCGCAAAAAGCCATCCCATCATCGGCGTTTCCGTAGCAGGTTTCAGCACAACGGTATTGCCCGCAACAATAGGTGCGGCAGCTGTTCCGACTAAAATTGCAAACGGAAAATTCCATGGCGTAACGACGAATCCTGCACCAAGCGGAACGTAGAAATAGGAATTATCTTCGCCACTAATTTTGGTTAAGGGCTGCTTTTCGGCATAGCGCAGCGCCTCACGTCCGTAGAACTCCAAAAAATCAATACCCTCGCACGTATCGGCATCAGCTTCAAGAAAGTTTTTGCCCGCCTCGGAAATCATCCACGCATTGATTTCCAGGCGACGCTTGCGAATAATATCCGCCGCTTTGAAAAGGTATTCGGCACGCTCGGCGGCGGGAACATTTTTCCATGACTCAAATGCTTTCCACGCAGCACTGAGGGCATCTTCGGCGTGGAATTGGCTGGAAAGCTGGAATGTGCCGATTGTTTCGCTGATGTTCGACGGATTCAGCGAAGGAAGTTTTTTCTCGGTTAGAATTTCTTTTCCGTTTATGATATTGGGATATTCTTTCCCAAATTGTGCGCGAACCTTTTCTAGCGCTGCTTTCTGTTGTGCGGCAATAGCAGGGTCGGAGAAATTCAAGTATTCTTCGGGTTTGTAGGGCGGGCGGCTCATAAAAAAACACCAAAAAGTGAGGAAAAATAACGGTTTGTTTTTTACGAAATTACCAGAATTTGAGGGAACATCCAACAGAGAGTTTCGCTGAGGGCGAAAAGCAAGGAAGAGAAGGCTTTCTAACGGCAAACAGAGGGCTGCAAAAAGAAATAATTTGGTTGCTACCGTCAAAAATAGTATATTGCTATTCTATTCAATACCGCGAGGTGGAGCAATTGGTAGCTCGTTGGGCTCATAACCCAAAGGTTGCAGGTTCAAGTCCTGTCCTCGCTACAAATGAAGTCTTAAAAGCCGCTTAGAATCTTATGTTCTGAGCGGCTTTTCTTTTGTACTGGCAACGTGACTGGCAAGAAGTGGTGTGTTGCTGGTATTGTTGTCATATTTGACAACAATCAGTGCAAGGGTGTTTCTTGCTGAAGCACCCCTAAAATTTATACTTCCTGTTTGAAAAAGGGACTGCGCAAAATCTATCGTTCCCGTTTGAAACGGGAATGACCTACACACAAGCAACCAAGCCATTCCCACGAAATAACGCATTACAAGCCCGTAGGCGCGTTTGAAACGCGGAAACCGATACCAAGTAAGGGTGTATCTGGTGTTTGCGGTTAATTAACAGCCCGAAAAAGCTAATTAACCGTAAGAGAATTTCTTACCGATAAGAAAACTTCTTACCGATTCTGGTATCTACAAAAGTAGATTTGTTATTTCAAAATGGAATAGACTATTTCAAAATGGAATAACAGCCTTACGATTAGTGATGCAAGTAAATTTACTTTGTACTTAAATAAATTTACTTAAAGCCTGCTCCCTGTACTGCACGGGTTCGGACTTTCCGAAGCCCTTTAGACTTTTCGCGTTCCGTTATGAGAATTTCCATAACGGAACGCGAAAAGCCCATCACTGAAAAAACAGTAACGGGCTTTCGCTGGTTCTCCAAAATGAATAGAATCAAGTCAGATTTTCTGCTAACTGTTTGGCTACGGCTTCGCTCACTGGCTCGCCGATGCAAGCATCATTCAGCCTTGCGAAAGCGCTTGCCGATTGCGATAGGGCGTGAATAGCCTTCAGCGTTATCTCTGGTGGTTGTCGCTCGTCCTCTATTAGCCGTGTTGCGGATTCAATCGCAGCCCATAAGCGGGCTTTACATTGCTTTAGAGTGCCAATTTTACGCCGTTTTCGCGCCTTGTGTGCGGTCTTTGCTTGTGCGGGCATAGTTACCCCCCATTACGTTATACGCGGTTGTACAAGGTTGCTAAAGCGAACTTCATGCTTGGGGATTGTTTCGCCATTTGCGCCATATCGAATTGCAAGCCCTACGCCGTGTGCCGGAACTATCTCGCCGTTTTTGTTTTCGGCAAGCATCGCTCCAGTGTACAAACGTCCGTTTATCGAAAGGCGCACAAGTACGCCCGCTTGCGTCTCGACACAAATTACATTTCCCTCGTCTCGTATCACGGTCGTATCAACACTTGCAGACGTTGTAGGCTTTTGCTTTTGGAACATCTTATTAAACAATAGTCTGGACATTTTAAAAAAGAGTAGTAAAAAAGCATACCTCTTCCTTGATTTGTAAAGTAACCACACTGTACAGCATCAAGAAAAGAGGTATCATGCTTAATGCACAGCATATAATAGAAAAAATTTCGATTCTGAGCAA
>JAAFHM010000586.1 GCA_013298375.1 Ignavibacteria bacterium
AAAAATGCACAAACTCCTGCCCGACGTACCGATGCGGTTCGCGCTCAATATTCGCCCGAAGCCGCTCCAATTCAAGCGTTGAAAGATCCTGCCCATAGACTCCATGTTGGGAACGAGTGCGATCAATGGGTTTGATGATGAGCGAAGATAAATTCTCCAGTACATAGCGGCGTTCCCGCTCCTGACCGCACCACCACGTGGCTGCGGAGGGTAATATCAAATCTTCCCCCAAAAAATACCGGGCAATACCGGGCAGAAATGCCATCAGCGCCGGATTCTCCAAAATGCCGCTCCCAAGCGGGTTTGCAATGGCAACATTGCCGCGCCGCACGACTTCAAGCAGCCCCGCTACGCCCAAATGAGAATCGGCGCGGAGTTCCAAGGGGTCGCAAAAACTGTCGTCCACACGGCGCAAAATCACGTCCACACGCTGCAATCCGCCCAAAGACCGAAGCCAAACAAAACCATCGCGCACGGTCAAATCCTCACCCTGAACCAAGGTGTAGCCCAGCGAGGAAGCCAAGTATGCGTGTTCAAAGTGCGTTTCATTGCCCGGTCCCGGCGTGAGAACGACAATGTGCGGATTCCGACTACGTTCCGGCACAATCGCGAGCAAACTTTCTTGTAATGCCGAAAAGAACGGCACAATACGGCGCACCGTCAGCCCCGCAGCCGTCATGCCCGCAAAAGCATCCGGCAAAGCGCGGTTCATCACAAGGCGGTTTTCCAGCGCGTAGCCCGCACCGGAAGGCGCTTGTGTGCGGTCGCTGAGTACCCACATTCGGTTGTCAGGTCCTCGCGCCATATCCGCGCCATAGATGCGCAGTTGGCGGCTTTTTGCCTCGTAAGTGGGGAACGTCACACCAGAACACGGACGGAGAAAGCCGCTATGGGTGTAGATGAGTTCCAACGGCAGTAACCCTTGCGCTATCAAACGGCGCTCACCGTAGAGATCGGATAAAACGAGGTTCAGCAGTTCCACACGCTGCTGCAAGCCGCTTTCTATCATGCGCCAATCGTGTTCGCCGACGATAAGCGGTACGGGGTCAAGCTGCCATGCGCGGTGCAGACCGTTGGGGTCGTTGTAAACGCTGTAGGTAACGCCATTTTCCCGCAAAAGGCGTTGGATTTCGCTTGTCCGGCGGCGTAATTCCTCGTGTCCCAGACGGTGGAAACCCTCAATAAGCGGCTGCCAATTCTCACGCGGGGCGCTGTAAAAAGGTGCGGAAGTCCACATTTCGTCGGACGTGGGGGTTTGTGCGTTATAGGTGTTGAGCAGCATGGTTGAAAGCGGCTTTTTGCGGAAGAATTGCGGTTGGTTAGGTTCTTTCTTCCCGTCCTACCGTTTCTTGACAGTAGGACGGATTTCCCAGTGTTAATTCTTTCGGGGTAATTCCGGGAAATCCGTTCTACGCTTAGGAAAGCGTAGAACGGAAGGGCATATCTCAATCAGCAGCATGAATCCCCGCCACAGCTGCCACCTGCGAAAGCGCCAGTTGCCCACACGCCGCATGAATATCTTTCCCGCTTGAAGAGCGAATCATTACCGTAACATCGGCATCACGGAGTTGCTGGATGAATGCGTGGAATTTTGCCGTAGAAGTTGGGCGGAGCGTTGCGGAAACGCCGTCGGGGTGGGTAAAATCAATCGGATGGAAGGGAATAACATTGATTTTCGACGGTACACGGCGCGTGATACGCTGCAATCGGCGCACATCCTCGCTGCTGTCGTTTACGCCTTCAAACAAGATGTATTCGTAGGTAACGGGGCTGCCAGTTTTGCGGTAGTAGTATTCAAGCGCATCGCCGAGTTCGCGGAGATTGTGCTTTTTGTTGATGGGCATAAGTTTTGTGCGCAGCCCGTCGGTGGTGGCGTGAAGCGAAAGAGCGAGTTTGATGGAGCGCCCTTCATCCGCCATGCGGCGTATTCCCTCCACCATCCCCGCCGTCGAAATCGTGATGCGACGCGCTCCGAGAAGCTGTACGTCCTCGTGGGTGAAGATTTCGACTGCCTTCATCACATTGTCGTAATTTAGCATTGGCTCGCCCATGCCCATAAAGACGAGGTTTGTAATAGGTTTGTCGCTGTGCTGTTGCGCTTGCAAAAATTGGTCAACGATTTCCCCCGCCGTCAAATTACGCTTCATTTTGAGTGATGCCGTTGCGCAAAACTTACAATTCAATGCACAACCAACTTGCGTGGAAACGCAGATGGTAAGCCGTTTTGGAGCGCCATCATCTTCAACCGATTCACTGGGAATCAGCACGGTTTCAATTTCCTTGCCATCGGCAAGACGAAAGAGAAACTTCTTCGTACCATCGGCGGACTCCTGCAAACGCGAGAGCGTAAGCGGGTTCATTGCTGCCGTCGCTGCAAGATGCTTGCGGAGTGCGACGGGGAGTTCGGTCATATCGTCAAAGGAGTGCGTTTGATGCGCGTAGAGCCGCGTAAAAACTTGCTTCGCACGATATTTCGGCTCGCCGATACCAACAAAAAAATCCGCCAACTCGCTTGGCAACAAGCCTTTGAGCGGTTGTCTGGGGGGCTGTTTATCGCTTTGGGGAAAAAGTTCGGCAGATTGGAGCGTCGTGATCATGGGGAATGAAACGAAAGGAATGGCTCACCAAGCGTTTAGGCTTTAGGCGATGCCATATTTCTGAAGTTTGCGGTACAAGGTTGCAGCGCTGATACCAAGGAGTTTTGCGGTTTTTTCGCGGTGTCCGCCAGAGGCTTGCAATGCTGCGATAATTTCTTGACGAGCGCGTTCATCCTCGGCGCGGCGCAAGGAAAATTGGGCATCCTCACCGTCCGACGCAGCTTCGACCGTTGTTTCGGCAGCTGCACCATTTTGCCCGACGAGATAACCGCCATTTTGCGGTTGCGCATAGATGGGCTGCGGATACGCGGCTGGAAAACCGTAGCTGTACGGCTGACCATTTTGATAGACAACGCCTTGCGGATACTGATGGGGAAAGCCCATTTGAAGCGGGTAGGGCTGTGGGTACGGCTGTTGTGGATGTGGTTGCCCGTGTGCGGATTGCGGCAAATGGCTTTGGAACTGCAAATCTTCAAGTTCGGGCGAGAGCAGATTTGGTGTGAGCATCGTCGAAGAGCAGAGTACCACAGCGCGTTCCATGGAATTACGAAGTTCGCGGACATTTCCTTTCCAGCGTCGAGCG
>JAAFHM010000056.1 GCA_013298375.1 Ignavibacteria bacterium
CGGGATTCATACAAACGCCTTTGCCCCCGTTTCGCTCAAAGAAAACGGAGTCTCGCTTAAATCTCCTCCCGTTTCGCTCAAAAAAACGGGGTCTCGCTCAAACCTTCTTTTTCTTTCTTGCCGGATGTGCTACCTTTGTCTCCGTATCGCGCAACACACCCGTCGGATTTCTATGGTCAAGTCAAGCAATTTTTGATTTTGGTGGCAAAGAAATATAGTTTAGGACTTTCGCAAATAGTCCAAAATTGGTGTCATGTCGACGCAGGTCGGCAACGTGGACGCGGCATAGATACCGACCTGCGTCGGTATGACAGATTCGGTTTGCGAAAGTCCTACATCGTCTGTGCCTTTCGTTGGTGAATGACTCTTGGTCGGGTTTCTGCCAAAATAGGCATTTCACCCGACTTTTTTATCATCACAACCTTTCGCACTTACAACTTGAATTCAAGATCTTTTTCCCACTCATGTAGAAATATAAAGAACAACTGATCCTGTTTCGATGACGAGTACGCAACCCAAAAATCCCATCCGACAGTGCTTTTGAAATACTTTCCAGTATAGAAGCCGTTTGCGTACGCAAACGGCGGAACTCCTCAATCATTGCTAAAACTTCCGCACGCTCTTCAATCGACAATGCCTCTAAAAACTCTTGGAACGGTAATCGACTACCCAATGTAGAGACAAACTCTACCCGAAATGCTCCATGAGTTGCATTCTGTTCGTTGCCAATATCGGTTTTTACTATTTTTGCCATATCTATACATTATCGCTAACCTATAATTTTTCCTCAATCTACCACTTTTCCCATCTCCCACAAAAAAACCAGCCCCACCCCGCAAGTACGCGGGATGAGGCCGTATGACATCATCAAACAAACACTATCTTACCGAGCAACAACAAATTTACCTGTACGAATACCGCCTTCTACTTCTAAGCGGTAGAAATACACGCCTGCTGCCACTTCTGACCCTTCATTTGATAAACCGTCCCACTGAATATTGCAAGCACCCGCACCAAATGTCTGACCACGCAAAACGGTACGAATTTCACGACCAAAAGAGTCGAAAATACGCGCTGTTACTGATGTCGGCTTTTTCAGATTGAAGCTAATAAACATTAAATCTGACATTGGGTTTGGTGAAGAGTTTGCGTCATCAACATACTCGGAAGCGTCACGCACACCTGTACCAGTAATGACCGTCGGAGCAAAGGTGAATTCGCGGTTGTCGGTTTGTTGGCAGCCCAATGAATTGCTGCAAGGACGAAGCTCCGGCCAGTCGCCAGGCATTTTCACAATGATCATCATACGTGCGATGGTTTTGCCCGTCAAATTTACGCCTGGAAGTGTGCGAGGATTAAAAGCAGGTGTTCTAAAAGAGTTACCAACCCTTGTCAAGGCTAAGGCTGCGATTGGTGCTTTGTTGTCACTATTACCACCCCAATCAAGATTGTCGGATGTCATTTGTACTGTACCAGCAGTTACAGTGGCGGGGTTAATACCATCTTTATATACACGCATACCCAAAAAAATCATTGGTGCAGGCTCGTTAAAGAGTGGGTTTGGCCCCCACGATGCCCGAGCGGCTGGTGTATAAGTAATAGTAATGGAAGTTGTGCCTTGATGCAAAACATTCGTTGCAGTGAAGAGTGCGGGAGAAGGTTGATTCCGCACATCGGTGTACACACCTTCTTTTTCACTTGCAATACCAAAGGCAGGAGCAGGTACGCTTGTGACAGGCGAACGGTCGTCGGCATTAAATTGTGCAAACGCACTATTGACAGAAACGATTGTCAATGCAGCACTAAGAAGAAAACGTTTCATAGAAAATCTCCAAGAAATGGTGAAAAATATTTCGGCAAGTAGCCGTTAGAATTTTGCATTGTGAAGAAAAATGCAGGACTGATGTAGGGCGGATAATATCGTATTTTTACAGCAATCCTGCAAATTCTTTTATGTAGTACCAAATAATTACGCTAGAATGTCTCTTTACGCTCAATTTAATCAGGATTAACACTCACTTCGCGGTCTGGACGGGGAACAACAAGTCGTCCGTCGTTCCAAGGCAAAACCGTTGCGCCTGGCAATGAGCCATTTGCCACTGGCAATCTCCAGCGACGCAAATCGTGGATGCGATGTCCTTGTAATGCCAACTCCAATGCACGCTCAGTTTGCAATGCTCTCAACAGAGCATCACCGCTCAGGCTTTGAAGGGTAGCAGCACTCAAACCAGCGCGAACACGTGTTCGGTTGAGGTCATCGCGAGTTTGTTCTACGGGGCGATTGGTACGGAAACCTGCTTCTGCACGAATGAGATACATTTCAGCAACGCGAAGAATAGGGAAGTTCGTCCAGAGTTCATCGAAGCGTGTGGTGTAGATTCTGCCGATGGATACTGCAAAGAGTGCTGTCCGGCGGCGATCATTTTGGGACGCTTCAAAGAGTCGCTGTAAATCACCAGAGATAGCAACTGCAGCAGCACCACCACCAAGTTCGGCGCTCAAAAGACCACGATAGCCACCTGCGCCGTCTTGCAAATCGCGCTCACTTGGCAATTCATAAATTGCCTCACTAGTGTTTGGTGTAAACCAAACACTACGAACACTGTCTGTCAAGCTAAATGGTCCACGAATAACCGCATCGGCTTCAGTGAATGCCTCTGCATAGCGCTCTTGCTGGAGATAGACTCGTGCGAGCAGAGCGCGAGCTGCCCAACGCGAAGGTTTGCCCTTGGCTACCTTTGCCTTGTCTTCTGGCAAAAGCGGTATTGCCGCTTGCAAATCCGCCACAATACGAGTATAGACCTGTGCTAATGGCGCACGGACGGTTTTTGCATTTTGCGGACCCTGCGTACCAACAGTGCGATACGGGATTCCCGGGTGCGAATTGTCTGAGGTGAAGCCCCAGGGGGCAGCAAACAAACGAACAAGATCGAAGTGCGAAAAGGCGCGAAGGAAAAGTGCTTCACCTCTGATTCTATCACGGTTTGCAGCGAATGTTACATCTTGGATATTCCCTGCATCAATAGCATCTAAAACAAGATTAACACGGTTAATCACACTATAGCCATTTTCCCATGTAGAACGCCCAACAGTGTTCACAAGTTCCATTTGACGAACAACCATTTGTCCGAAACCAAAAGCATCGCTACCTTGGAAATTTGCGTGGTCGGCAAGGACCTCGCCAATCATCCCGGAATTGCCCCCAGCAAGACTACCATCAATAAACAGTGAATATGCACCATTGACGGCGTTATTCAGCCCGCGTGTGGAATTGAGTGCTTGGTCGTAGGAAGCGGTCAGTTGTGGTTGTACATCTAAAATAGAGTTGCAAGCGATGATGTACACCGACAGGCAAAGAGTTGCCGTTAAAGATAAGATTCGTTTCATAATAATAATCTTTCAGAATGTAAATGGTAAGGATTGCATCTCTATTAGAAGTCAATGTTTACGCCAACCAAGAATGTCCGTGCTTGTGGTGGGTGCAAGAAGGTGGATCCTTGACGCAAGTTCTGCTCACGTGGGTTGGAGTTATCACGAGTAACTTCTGGATCCCAGCCCGGATATGGCGTAAAGACGAAGAGATTTGTACCGCTCACATACAAACGCAAGCGTGTCAGACCAATACCCCATGACTCAAGCAATTCTTTCGGGAAGGAATAGCCCAAAACCACGTTCCGCACACGCAGGAAGGAAGCATCATACACATACAAATCGCTGTTGCGGCCACGTGTGTCTTCCGCACGGGAATTGCTGTTAAGCGTCAGGCGTGGGACATTGGTGATGTCGCCTGGTTTTTGCCAACGATTGAGGGTTTGGCGCATTTGATTCCAGCGTTGATTCATATTACCAACCAACAATTTGCCAGCATCATCATACACTTTGTTGCCGTAGGAATAGCTCAAAAGCACTGTCAAATCAAAACCTTTGAAATTGAAGGTATTGGTCAAACCACCATAGAAAAGCGGATATGGGCTACCAACAGCCTGACGGTCACCAAAGAATTGCCGCCCACCAGTGTAGTAGCGCTCGGTAACAACGGTATCAAACTTGCCACTTGAACTTTTCGCAAACCAGAGGGGGTCGCCTGTTGCAGGATCGACACCAGCAGACTTGTTCGTGTAGATAACACCAATAGGCTGCCCAACGATAATACGGTTCTCACCAGGACCGGGATCGAAGGAATCTGGTGCCAAGCCCGCAGCATCAAGCACTTCGTTACGGACAAAGGTGATATTGAAATCGGTTGTCCATGTAAACGCATCACTGGAAATATTAAATGAGCGGAGGCTAAACTCAACACCTTGATTCAAGACCGAACCAACATTTTGCAAAATATTACGGAATCCGGACGATGCAGGAACAGAAACAGGCATAAGCAAATCCGAACTTATGCGGCTGAAAAAGCCTATAGAACCAGAGAGACGGTCATTAAATAAACCGTAATCTGCAGCAACGTCCAACATTGTCGAACGTTCCCATGTCAAAGAAGAATTCTGCAAATTGAGTATTGTGCATTAAAGCTGTAATCGCCACGCCATTGAAAATCACCAATAGCAGCATTACCAGTGATGCCGTAGCTGGCACGAAGTTTCAAGAACGTGAGTGCTTCTGAGTTTTTTAAAAATTCCTCGCTGCTGACAATCCACGCTGCCGAAGCAGATGGGAAGAAGCCGAAGCGATTAAGAGGACCAAAACGCGAAGAACCGTCCCAACGCACACTCGCGCCAAGAATATAGCGGTCGAGATATTTGTAGTTAGCACGGGAGAAGTACGACACAAAGCCGCTTCCACCCTCATCAGCATAGCCACGTGGTCCCAAACCAGCGCCCGGATTGGTCACAACGTCATTCGGGAATTGCGTCGCAAATACGCCTACATCCCGGCGATACAGGCTTTGCACACTGAGACCGCCCACGATATTCAGCGAATGGTCATCAGCAATTTTTCTATCAAAAGTCAAGTAATGGTCGGTTGACCAGTTTGTTGCTTCCACACGGCGGTCTTCACCGCGTGATTCCGGCTGAATGATATTGTTTGTGAATGAACGTTCCCGCAAATTAGTCACGTCAATATTCACTGATGAACGCCAGCTCAGACCTTCCAAAATTTCTGCGCTTACGGACACTGCACCTAATGTACGCAGTGTTGTTCCAACGAAGGAACGATTCACGAGTGCTGCCACAGGATTCAACTGAAGCCCTTGTGAGCGCCGTGCATTAGCGTAAGTTCCATCATCATTGAAGACAGGATAAATTGGCAAGGAGCTGCTAATTGCCGAACCCAAACCGCCATTAAATGAGACTGGTACACGATTATCAGTGTTGTAATTCACACTAACCGATCCTTGTAATTTCACTCTATCGGAAATAGCATGATCCACGGCTATTCTACCACTCAAACGCTCAAAGGAATTCGTAATAACGTAACCTTCTTCATTACGATAGGTTGCACCAACAAAAAACTGCGTTTTATCACTGCCGCCTGTGACGGACAAATTTGCCTCACGCACATTCGCAGGGCGCGTCACTAAGCTCACCCAATCGGTGTTACGTGTCCTCGCAAGGCTATCGGAAATGCCTTCTGGAAGCGGAGTTCTTAACGTGGGAAAGCGCACGGGATCGTTCTGGGCAACACGATAAAGACTGTCGTTGCGGTGTGCCTCACGGAACATATCGACCCATTCATTGCCATTGAGAAGCGGCAAACGACGTGTCATCTCGACAACGCCTTGAAAATAATTTGCCGAAACTTTGGTTGTACCTGTTTTGCCGCGCTTCGTAGTAATTATCACGACACCATTCGAGCCTTGCGCACCGTAAATCGCGGCAGCAGCAGCATCTTTCAAAACATCAATGGATTCAATGTCGTTGGGGTTAATATCTGCCAAAGGGTCGGTGTTGCTGGCAGAAACATTGCCACTTGCAGCGCCAAGCTGCGCTCTGGCAATCGGAATACCATCCACCACAATAAGCGGTTCACTGCTCGCGCCGATAGAACCAACACCGCGCACACGAAAGGTCATACCCGAACCAGCCATACCGTTGGACTGTGTGATTTGGACACCAGAGGTACGACCTTGGAGCGCTTGCCCCACATTTTGCACCGACTGGCTCACAATTTCTTCTGCCTTCACTGAGGTTACAGCACCCGTCAAATCGCGGCGCTGCTTCGTACCGTAGCCAACGACAACAGCTTCCTCAAGCAGAAGCAAGTCGAGAGACATTTTGAAGTCAACAGTCTCCGTGCCTTCTTCGCTGACAGTTACTTTCACCGTTTTGGATTTGAAACCGATATACGTTGCGGTCACTTCATATGTCCCTGCCGGAACGTTGCGAATTTCATACGCCCCGTCTTTGCCCGTAAAGGCACCTAATACTTTACCTGCTACCTTGAGTTTGATACCGACCCCGCCAAGTGGCGCTTTGGTGTCGTCATCGATTGCCTTTCCGACAATACGCCCTGCTGCCAGTGCCAGTGCTGAGGTCATGCCCAGAGTCAGCATAAGCGCAACACTATACCGTAGAAACGTCGTAAATTTTCGCATAATGCTACGAGTTTTAATGAATGAAAAAAAACATTGAGTTGATTACACACACCAATTGCGTTGGACAACACACAACAACGCTCCATATATCACGCGCCAACAAAAGCGCAAGACAAAAGAGTCTTGTTGCAAACAAAACTTCCAACCGCAATACGGGAAAAAAGCCTTTGAGGATAATCTCAAGAAGAACACACAAAGCAGCCAATCAAAACACAGGTATTTCTAAGGTGAATCTATCTGCTTTGCAACAACTACACAATGCCGTTGCTGTAACTCTATGGTGCAAGAGGAACGGTGAAAGGTGAAACAGTGTATAAGAACACAGCGCCAAACAACAATATTTTCCTTCCGAACACAACTACTCTGAACACGAATGCCGAAATTACAGAATCCATACACGTTTGTCAAGTAGTTTTTTACAACGAGGTGTGGTGCGGGATTGGGGCGGGTAAAACGCATAACAGGGAGAGTTGTTTCAAAAAAACTTCACAAAACAAGGAATTTTTTCATCGCCTCAAATTTTTTCTTCCCAATGCCCTTGACACGCATCACATCTTCAATGCGGCGAAATGTTCGCTCTTGTCGGGCATTCAATATTTTCTCTGCCGTTGTCCTGCCAACGCCCGGAAGCCGCATCAATTCTTCCATTCCCGCCTTATTCAGCGAAATCACACCAGAGGAAATTTTTGCAGCACCAGAGTTAGCAGGAAAGGGCTTCGGCTTGCGCACAAGCGTATCGGCGACGGTGAGTGTTGGAACCGCTTCGGCGCTAGGCGTAGTGCCGCTAAAAGTGCTTGTTTCTGCGTCGGCAAGACTGTCGGTTAGGCGGAGAATTTCGCTGCGAACCTCGCTATTGCGCGGTGTTGAGCCACATTGCCGAAAAACAGCCCCTGCACCAAGTCCGCCTAGCAAGATCAAGACGACAATCAACTCACTCTGCGTGATGGGCAGTGCGTCTTGCAGCGCCGTCAGTAATCCGGCAAATGGCTTGGAGAAACGAGAAATCATGAGGCTTTGGGTGAAATTTTGGAATGAATTGGGAGCGACATTGTCTGATAGCACCCAAAATATAGCATTTGTTTTGGTAAACTGGGCATTTTGGCACAATAACCATCACCCAATAACGTCTATAAGTCGTCATGTTTCACCAATAATCACGGGTGAGGAAGCAGGACACTCATTGTTATCCTTCGCTATGATTATGCAGACCATTTGTCTCGTTGAAGACGATACCATTACCCGCAAACTTTTTGTGATGCTGCTTCAGCGCGGGGGATTTCACGTCCAAGATTTTGGCGATGGCGCATCGGCACTGCATTGGCTGGAGGCTCATACGCCGGATGTGGTTGTATCGAATATTATTCTACCCAAAGGCGTGAACGGCATGGATATTCTTCGCAGCATTCGCACGTCCTCCCAAGCCCCGCAAACACTGGTTTTTGCGTTGACCTCTTTTATCCGCCGTGGCGAGCGTGAGCAATATTTGTCCATGGGCTTTGACGGCTGCATTGCCAAACCCATCGACCCACAAACCTTTGCCGAAGATTTTCGTGCGATGATTGATGCACGGCAGAATTGAGGCGAGAAAGAAAGAAAGAAAGAAAGAAAGAAAGAAAGCCATTGTGGGGCAGCATTATCGCGCTCGTTGCTATTTCTTCTCAAGCAGATTCACGCCAAAAATGCCGCCGAAAATGCTTCCGGCAATAATTCTTTCATCGTAAAGCGTTTTTCCACTCCCTGAAGATTCACCAGAACAACCAGTGCATCCGGCGCAAAATCGTATAACAACTGTCGGCACGCACCACAGGGGGGCGTAAGATTATCGGTATCCGCCGCAACGACTACCCCCAAAAAGCGCCTTTTCCCGTGCGCCACCGCCGAGACCAGTGCCGTGCGCTCGGCGCAAATGGTCAGCCCGTAGCTGCTACATTCAACATTGCAACCGATAGAAAACGATTCGTCTTCCGCAATCAACGTTGCCCCCACGAGAAAATTCGAGAACGGCGCAAATGCTCGTTGGCGCGTCTCCAATGCCCGATCTTTTGCGGCTGCCAGAAGCTCGGTATAATGCACAAGCGGCTTGGAAAGCTGTTGTACGAAGGAATCAATACTGCGCCGAAGATTCTCCGCATCAGCAGAGTCTTCACCCTGAAGTTGTTTCAAGGCGCTTTCGGTATAAAGACCAAGCGCAAGTTGGTCGTTATTCGCCTGAAAATCTCGCGCAATAGTAAGGAAGTGTTGTGATGTAGCCATAAACAGGTCAGCAGAATAAACGTTGTGGGCAATAATCGCCTCAAAAAATACAAGACCTCAACGAGTTTTCTGTGATTTTACCACAAAAAACCTGTACCTTTGTAATTTGCTTATTTTACCCGATATGTCCAACGAAATCCTATCGGGCGCTCTTAATCAAACCGACACACCAGTTACAGACTGGCGTACCACCATGATAACTGTTCCATGATTCTCTTGCACTGCTTGATTTCATCGTCTTCACAATATTGCTTGTTGCGGCTTTTGATACTCTTCTTTTTGTGCGAAATTCCCGGTACTATGCTGAGTGCGCAAAAAACATCGCCATCATCACCGCTTTCCTCTGGCACGACGGCTGTGCAGGAGCCAAAAGTACAATGGGCATCGAAACTGGTGCGAATTACCTCGCAGACCCGTAATATTGGTGCATATTCTGCATTTCAACTGCTCGGCAAGCCCAACATCCTTTCCCGCGCAGGCGAGACCAATCCTTGCTCGTGGTCGTCCTCAAAAGACAACAACAAAATACCCGTTAGTATTACCGACAACCTCCGCGTTGGTTTTGCAGTGCCAGTGGCTGCGAAGCAGGTAGCAGTGGCGGAAAATCTCAACCCAGGTGCAATTTCCGCCATCATTATTCGCGGTACAAGCCCACAGGAATTTGATACCGTCTATAAGGCGCAGCCCCGTCCGCTTCCTGTGACATGGCGAATGCTCAATGTTTTTTTTGAACCCCGCGCCTTCAAAGTGAGCGAAGTCGAATTGGTCGTCAATGTCGGCTTAGTTGCTGGTGCAAACGAGATTGATGCCATTGCACTTGGCACAACACGGGACACGATTAAACCGGAAATCAACCTCGTGGCGGGTGTGGAAACAAAAATATCACCAGAAAACCTTGGCGATGGCGTAAATACGTCGTCGGACGAGCTTTTTCCCATCATTGCGCCTAACGGAAAAACGCTCTATTTTTGTCGGAAAAATTATCCGAATAACTACGGAGCAGATAAATTCGAGGATATTTGGTACGCCGAACAAGAAGAAGACAGCACGACTCATCAGCTTTTCTGGGGAACAGCAAAAAATATCGGACAACCGCTCAACAATCAGCATCCAAACTTCCTTTGCGGCATTCTGCCCGACGGAAACACCATGCTCGTCGGCAATGTGTATCTGCCGAATGGCGGCGTTCGTGGCGGAATTTCGATGTCATACCGCACCACTGAGGGTTGGAGTCAGCCTGTGCGCCAGCAAATTATGGATTATCAAGTAAATAAAGATGTCGTCAATTATTCTCTTGCTCCCGACGGCAAGACCTTACTCATGGCGCTTGACCGCAACACGTCCATTGGCGGCATGGATCTTTTTGTGAGTTTTTTGCAACCAAGCGGAAAATGGTCGCCGCCGCTCAATCTCGGATATGATGTCAACACACCCGGCGACGAAACAACGGTCTTTCTTGCCAGCGACGGCATAACGCTCTATTTCTCGTCCGACGGGCATAATGGCTATGGCAACAATGATATTTTTATGACCCGCCGTACCGATTCGACATGGCAACACTGGACAGAGCCGCAAAACCTTGGTCCGTCCATCAATACCAGCGATTGGGATGCATATTTTTCTCTTCCTGCTTCGGGCGAGTTTGCGTACTTTGTTTCTTACAAAGACACCTTCGGCAAAGGTGATATTTATCGTATCGCCATACCCGATGCCTTGCGCCCGCGCCCCGTAACACTTATGTCGGGAAGAGTTGTGGATGCTCGCACGAAAAAGCCCATTGGCGCGATTATTCGCTATGAATCGCTCACCACGGGGCGTGAAATCGGCATTGCGCGGAGTGACTCTTTAACGGGCGCTTACACTATCTCGCTTCCAGTCGGCGAACTCTACGGATTTCGCGCTGAAGCAGACCAGTACATTTCCATCAATGAAAATATTGATTTGCGGAATTTGGAAAAATACCAAGAAGTGAAGCGGGATTTGCGACTAGTGAAACTTGAAAAAGGGCAATCCGTACTGGTAAACAATATTTTTTTCGATACCGGAAAATGGGACTTGCGCCCGGAGTCCGACCCTGAATTGAAGCGCATTGCCGACGTTTTGCTGCGTAATCCTTCAATGTCTATCACCATTGCGGGCTACACCGACAATGTTGGCGCAAAAAAAGCCAATTTGGATTTATCCCAAAAACGCGCTCAAGCTGTTTTCACGTACTTTGTACAACTTGGTATTGAGCAAAAACGCCTTCTGGCAAAAGGCTTCGGCGCAGAAAAGCCCGCAACCAGCAATAAATCCGAAGAAGGACGACAGCAAAATCGCCGCGTGGAATTTATTATTGATAAACTGTAACTGCTCAGGTACGCGCTCCCGTCCTACGCTTTCCTAAGCGTAGAACGGATTTCCCGGAATTACCCGAAAAAATCAGCACCGGGAAAGCCGTTCTACCGTTAAGAAACGGTAGGACGGGAATACAGACCTGACCCGTTACGATAAACTCTGTTTGAAGATATTTTTATGACAACGCTCTCGACAGCACAGCGCACAGCCGTATTTCTCGCCGCCTTGGGCGGTATTGTCTGGCTTGGTGGCTTGATCATTCGGGCTGCCATCGGTTTTGATTTATTTATTCCCGGCACACTGACCTTCAAACCCGATATGCCGCCACTAGCACAAGCACAGGCATTACGGCTGTTTACACAAACGTCATTTTACACAATGAGTGGATATGGCGTACTGCTGCTGCTGGGTGGATATTTGTGGCTGTCGCACAAGGCGCTCTGGCGGCAGCGCGGCGGCTTGTTTATCGGCGGGATGCTTGTGATAGTGTATATTCCGATTGAATGCTGGCAAATATATTACGATATCGAACTGATACAACTCGTGCGATATGCCTCGTATTCTGAGTTTCCCCTAGAAGCAGCAAAACAACTCCTCACCAAGCGCATCACGATTTTAAGCGGCGCAGGACCATTTTTATCCATGCTCGGCTATCTGAGCGCTGTTTTTTTTCTTATTGTTCAACCAATGCAAATGCGCACAGAAGAGCATTGATGCGGCTCTTGGGTTTTACCACCAGCGAACAATCTTTTTTCAGTATATTTGCAAGTTGTAATCGTGAGCAACAGCATGGATAATGACGATTTTTCATCATGCAACTTTTTGACCCACAAAGCGTAGAGACAGTTATGAGCAAATTTTCTATCGAGCAAAAAAACAACGGTAGCACAGAAGTCTTTTATCTGAAAGGCTTTCTTGATGCGCATACCGCACCGGAACTCGAATCAGCAATAGCAGGAGCGATTGCTGCGGGGCAGCATCGTCTCGTTGTGAATTTCAACGATTTAGAGTATATCAGCAGCGCCGGACTTGGCGTATTTATGGTGTTTATCGAAGAAGTACGCGCCACTGGCGGCGATATCAAGCTAACCGCAATGAAGCAAAAAGTCTATACGGTCTTTGATTTACTCGGTTTCCCGATGCTGTTCGACATCACCGAAAAAGAAGAAGAAGCGCTCGCCAAATTTTCGGCATGAAATTTTGATACACTATCAAGAGAAAATCCCTTTCTTTCACGCAAAGGCATAAACTTTTTATGAGCGCAAAAGAATCTGAATGATTATTGCGCGTTACCGTACAGCCACTTCTTTTTGCACCGAAGACAGAATGTCCAAAACAGCTTCCTTCATACACGAGCGCCTGACGGCTTCCGGCGATACAACCGAATTGGAGCGAATCCGCCAGTTCGTGCAGGATAAAGCGCGTGAATTTGGATTTTCCGAGCAGGGCATTCATAAAATTGCTCTGGCTGTTGATGAAGCCTGTTCCAACCTCATTCGTCACTCCTATCATCTCGACCACGCACGAGAATTTTTTGTTGATATAAGCCCCCAAGATGACGATGCTCTTGTCATAGAAATCCTTGACAACGGCACATCCTTCGACCCCCTCACTGTCCCTGCTCCCGACCTGAATCAATACGCAGCCCAACACCGCAAAGGCGGCTTTGGTGTGCATATTATCCGTATGGTCATGGATGCCGTCGAATACTTCCCCGCCGAAACCTCTGAGCGTGGAAACCCCTCCCAAATGAATCGCCTCCGACTCGTTAAAAAACTCAACTGAATTATCCATATTGTCCTGCGTTCAATAAAACAGGCTGTGTGAGGGAAACCCCGCATAAAACCTGAAAAAACGTATTGCCTCGTTCCGAGAAAGGAATATATTTGTGGGAAAACGTGATAAGGTATAGCCGAAAGAATGATGATTCTACGCGACTACCAAACCCTTTTCCCCAAAATCATGACCCAACTCTGTGTTTGACAATGACACAAAAAACTTCTTTGTTCGTCGGTATTTTTGTCGTTGATTTGTGGTGTTTCAGAATACCTTGTCGAACCATTACTTTGCCTAACAAAGCATTTATGCGCATCAAAGAACTTCATCTTACCAATATCGGACCGTTTAACGACGCACACCTAGAGTTTGCCGCCGATGATGCGCCGCGTGTAACCATCATCACAGGCGAGAATGGGACGGGGAAGACGATTGTTTTGGATGCGATACGGGAGTTGTTTGGTGGCGGTTATGCCGTTATGGAGCGTTCGATTTTTAGGAACAAAAGGCATTTTGAAATCAAGATGAGACTGGAAGTTGATAGTCAAAGCGAAACCATCGTGGCAAATAAACTGGAAGGTGTAAATCAGATTGATAAAAATTTCAGAGCAGAAAAAGTCTTTCGGTTAATGCGAAATAATAGTATTAGCACATTACCTTACAGCCTCACTACTGAAGATGTGATTTGTCCAAATTGGATTGTTGATTACTGGAAGCCAAACCTGTTCGCAGAGTCTGCCGCTAGTGATGAAAGTTCTCTAATAGATTCCAGTGATTACATTTTACCAGACCCAAAATACTATTTGGTGAAATCTCTGCAAGGTATTCATACAAATCAAGGTACAAGTAGATACATCTATTTCTTTGAGAACTTAAGTAATAGTCGAGACCCAAAGGAAAAACAGATTGGCGAAGTAATTTATCCCATTCTTGAAAAAATCGTCAAAGTAAGCCTTCTCGAAGGCGGCAAACTCAAATTTGTACGCCGCTCAGAACTAATGCCAATCATCGAACAAAACGGCATGGAAGTACCGCTATCCAACCTCAGTAGCGGCAATCTCTACATGATTCAGCGCCTCGTCTCGCTCTTAGGCAAGATGTACGCCGTTCACATTCTCCGCCAAACACCGCCTGAAACCTTGTGCGAAACGCCCGGACTGCTGCTGATAGACGAAGCCGAAAATCACTTGCATCCAAAATGGCAAAAGCGCTTCATTCCGACGATTTTGGAGATTTTTCCGAACTTGCAGATTATCGCCACGACGCACTCACCGTTTATCGTTTCGTCGGTTAAAGGTGCGAAAGTATATGTTTGCAAGCCGCATACCGACCATTGTACGATTGAGGACGAGACGGATTATTACGTGAACAAGCCTGTGGATGAAGTGCTTGCGTCGCCAGTGTTTGATACTTCGCCGTTCAGCAAAGACATATCTACACTCCTGCAGGAACGCAAAAAAGCAATTAGCGAGGGTAATAAAGAAGAGCGTGAGCGCATTGAAGCACGGCTACAAGAAGAAAACCCTGAGTATTTCGCGTATTTTGACATTGACAAGCGCATGGAGGCGTTGATGCAAGGAGTTGAACAATGAGATATATCCAGCGTTTGCCGAAGCCTGAAGTATTAGAAAAGAATGCCGCACAATGGACGGCAGATTTTCTTGCCGTTCGCACGGCAAATCCCAACAAAAAGCGCCCAGACAATAGCAAATATGCTCATAAGGAAATCAAGAATTACCTTGCGGGCATGAGTTCCAAAAAGTGCTTTTATTGTGAACGACCAATTGTAGAAAGTGAATACGAAATAGACCATTTCATTGAAGCAGTAGAGCGTCCTGATTTAGCATTTGACTGGGAAAATCTCTACTTGAGTTGTAAAAACTGTAACAGAGAAAAAATTCCTAACACAAAATTGCCCAATATAGAAACGCTCAATCCCTGTTCCAATAAGCATTTGCACAACGAACATCTTGCTTTTGATGATGAGCAGATTCGTTCTCGAGACGGCTCCCAGTTATTCCCTTTCGGGAGATAAATTCGTAAATTGTATAATTTTTGCATTATGCCTTCAATACGCTCTCAATTCACGGCTCGTGGCTTTGATGCCCAAGAATACCGCCGCTTTGTTCATCGGCATCAAGA
>JAAFHM010000036.1 GCA_013298375.1 Ignavibacteria bacterium
TTGTAGCGTCATGGCGCTACTCCTTTGAAAGTGGAAAAAAAATGGATGTTTTTTTGTTGGTGTTTTTGGGTTGCGAGGGTCTGCCTTCTTGGGCAGGCTCTCGCTCCTACGCCGAAGCGAGAGCCTCGCTCAAAGCAGCGAGACCCTCGCAAAAAAACGTTTCCGCGAAGGTTTCGTTTTTTTTTGTTGTGTTTTCAGCACCGTGCAAAGATAAGAAAAGATTCAATACGAGGGGGTCACCGATTTTTGGAGGGGGGGTGCTGGAATTTTGAGGGTTTTGTCATATTTGTGTGTTTTTTGGGGTGGAAGAAGGTGGAAGAAGCCACCTCGGGCGCTGAAGAAAGCGCCGGATGGCGGGGTTCGTGGGGCGTTTGTGTGTGCGTGAGAAGAGGAGCGGTCTCCCCGTCGGGCGCTTTCCTCAGCGTCCGGCGGGTGCGCGTCTGACGCGAAGAGAGGTGTTCCGTCCAAGCGAGAAATTGCGTATTTTTGTGAGAACAAATTTTGCCACACTTCACGATAGAGCATTATGACCACCATGGAGCAGATAGAAGCGACGCTTGCGCGTATCACCGAACAGCAAGAGCGGGCAAATCTCAGTAATGAGGCATTCAAAAATCAACTCGCTGCGTCGCAAGAAGCCGCCGACCGCCGCGCCGCCGAAGCCGAAAAGCGATCAAAAGAAATTGACCGCCAACTCAAAGAACTCGGCAAACAAATCGGCGGTTTGGGCAATAAATTCGGCTCGTTTACCGAAGGGCTGGCACTGCCATCAGTCGAAACCTTGCTTTTCGATACGTTCCAAATTGATGAATTTCACAAACGTTGGAAAAAGCGCATTGGCGATAAGCGGATTGAAATTGATGGCTTGGGTTTGGTGAACGGCGCACGGAATGAGGGCTACGTGGTGGAAGTCAAAAGCCATCTGGATATGCGGGCTGTGGAACAGGTGCTGGAAATCATGCGCAACATTCGCACGTATTTTCCTGCTTTTGCCGACAAAACATTTTATGCGATGATTGCGGCGGCGGATGTTCAGGAGGATGCTTTTCAAGCGGCAGTGAAAGAAGGTTTGTACGTGGTAGGTTTTGCCGATGAACTGATGACGTTTTCGATGCCGGAGGGGTTTGTTCCGAAGGCATTTTGAGAATGTTATTGTTTTTTGCCCACCGCAGCCGCCCGATGTGGACTTTTTGCCATCGTCGGTGGCATCTCACCTCACTACCCCAAAACCTCCGCAAAAATCTCATGTATCTTCGCAAAGGCGTTGTTATGAGCCTTTTCGCGCACGTATGCTGCGTAGTCAGTCGTCGGCTTTTGTGCATAAAACTTCTGCACGGCTTCAGCTAATGCCTCTGGGGATTCCGGCGGCACAACAAAGCCTGTTTTTCCTTCATTGACCGACTCTGCCAAGCCACCAACATTACTAATAATCACAGGGCGCTCGAATCCGTAGGCAATCCCCAAAATTCCACTTTGCGTGGCGCTTCGATAGGGCAGCATCACCACATCACACGCCGCATAAAACCTTGCTACTTCTTCATTCGGGATAAAGCGGTTTATCATCGTAACGTGCGGACCCAAAGCAAGATCGCGGATGAGGTCGTGATATGGCTTCGGGTCATCATAAAATTCACCCGCAATGAGCAGTTTTGCTTGCGGGTTGTTCTTGACAATCTGCGGCATAGCGCGAAGCAAGGTGTCCAAGCCCTTGTATTTGCGGACGTAGCCGAAAAAGAGCAAAACGTCATCATCGGGCGAAAAACCGAATTGCTTCTTTGCCTCGTCGTTGCTTGTTTGGAGAGCTGTTTGTGCATAAAACTCACCAAAAACGGGGAGTTCTGAGCGGTAAATCGGCTTTGCTCCCGAAAACTTCTGTACGTCATTGGCAACTTGCCCCGACAACGTCAGGAATGATGAGGCATTCCGAAGACCGAGATTCGTCAAAACCGTGTCTATCGCCCGTGCTTCGTGCGAGATGACATTTTCGGTAATGAACAAAATTTTATCCCGATATTCCCGACCTAAAAGCGCAGAAACCGCATAGTGACTTGGTCCAAAAAACGGATTCCACCAATCAAATGCCACCAAATCCGGCTTGAGTTCTTTGATGCGACTCGCTACACGCCACCATGAAACAGGATTGACCGAACTCAAAAGCCGCTCAGAAGGAATGCGTTTAGTCATGGTCTGGCTTTGGTCGAATTGCGTCGTTCCGGGAAAGAGCAAACTTGGGTATAAGAGCGTGTAATTGATGAAATGCACTCTAAAATGCGGATCCAAGGCTTCGTAGAGATGCGACATGAACAAGGCATTGCCGCCGCGATACGGATAGGCAGGACCAATGAGAACGATGGTTTTTTGCGGTGTTTGAGGCATAGTCAACCTTTATAGACTTTGAGTAACTGCCCATCAAGCGTTGCCGCACTCCGAAAAAAGTCCTTTAGTGCCTTGTCAATATTACTCGCAAGCCTCTTAAAATCAATATCTTCCGTGCAGACAATAATACCTGAATGGTTGCCGTGCAGTTTTTTATGTAAAAGCATAAAGTCTTTGCGGTTTATCGTTACCAAAATTCTCTTTGTTTGCTTCGCAAATGCTAACACTTCATCGTCAGGAATGCGCTGGTGGGCATTTCCAGCTTCTTGGACGGTAAGGACATCATATCCCAGCGTGCGCAGTGCTATCACCGTTTCCTTAGGAAAATTCTCGTTTGTATAGAGGCGAATCATTCGTCGTTCTCAGGAGTGTTTTCCGCAATATCATGGTCAATTTCGGCAGTAAAATGATTATAGTACAAATTCGCAGCCAAAATATCGGATTTTACGAGCGTGGGGAAATTTTTGAGAATTTTCATTTGGCTCAATCCCTTGCGTTGCCATTGAATAATTGACCAAACAGGGATACGGGTTCTTACGATACACGCCCTGCCACCACAAACGCCACGAGTTTTCTCGACACCCGGGAACACCGATACCACGCCATTCTTTGCTGGGAGAATGAGTGAAAAACTACTCTGCTCCACTTTTTGGCTTAGAGGCGGTCGGCGTGTACCGATACGATTATCGGAAGTCCGTGATTGTTGAACGATAACTGCCATTGTGCATGATAAAATGCTGAATAGAATAGGGCTTAGACGAACCAAATTACGACAAATTCCCCCAAGTTCAAAATCTTCAGAAACATCGTCTAAGGCTCATCACATCTTGATTGTAAGTATGTGATTAGCACCAAAGAGCAGAAACAAAAAGCGGCAAGGTTTTTTGAAAAAACCTCGCCGCTCTTATCATAATTTCTTGCCAAAAACGAGATTATGCGTTGCCTTCAGCGCGACGTTTTTGGTATTCTTTCGCCATATCTTCTTGGATGGATTTTGGTACTTGAGCGTACTTCACAAACTCCATGGAGAACTCGCCTTTGCCCTGTGTCGCGGAGCGGAGGTCGGTGGAATAGCCAAACATCTCGGAAAGCGGTACTTCAGCATTGACGATAACGTAGTTATTATCGGCATCGGTACCCATAATTACAGCGCGACGCTGGCTGAGTTGTCCGATAACCTGTCCTTGGAACTCGTCCGGTACAGAGATTTCAACGTTCATAATCGGCTCAAGAACAACTGGAGCAGCATCTTTGTAGTGTTCGCGCACTGCTGTCATCGCAGCAACTTTGAATGCCATCTCCGATGAATCCACAGCATGATAAGCACCGTCATTCAACACAACGCGAACGCCCATGACAGGCTGTCCGATAAGTTGACCATTTTTGAACTGCTCGGCAAAACCTTTGTCGCAAGCTGGGATATACTCGCGTGGAATAACACCACCAACGATTTCATCAACAAATTCGTAGAGTTTGTCGCCCACAACTTCAATTGGCTCGAAATAACCAGCTACACGACCAAACTGACCTGAACCGCCCGTTTGCTTTTTGTGCGTATAGTTGAATTCTGTTTTCTTTGTGAGTGCTTCGCGGAATGCTACTTTCGGTTTGCCGACGTTCACTTCGCAGTTGTACTCACGTTTGATACGCTCAATATAAATTTCTAAGTGCAATTCACCCATACCTTTGATAATCGTCTCGCCGCTTTCTTCATCACGATAAACACGCAAGGTTGGATCTTCTTTGGTAAAGCGGTTGAGCGCTTTGGAGAAATTAACCTGACCAGTTTTGTCTTTTGGTGCAACGGCAAGTTCAATAACGGGGTTCGGTACGAACATGGACGACATCGTTACGTTTTGCTTACCGTCGGTGAAGGTATCGCCCGAAGCGCAATCCACACCGAAAAGTGCGACAATATCACCTGCTTTTGCCGAATCAATCTCGTTCATCTCGTTCGAGTGCATCCGCACAAGGCGTGGAACTTTGATTTTTTTATCATTCGACATATTGATAACCGTGTCGCCTTTATTGACTGTACCTTGGTAGATACGCATATACGTCAACTGACCATATTTGCCATCTTCCAGTTTGAATGCCAGCATCACCAATGGCTTTGCCGGGTCAGATTTGAGTTCGATTTTTGCTTCATCATTATCTTGGTCAAGTGCTTCGATTTTGGTTTCCGGTGGGCTAGGAAGATAGCTCACGACGGCATCCAAGAGCGTTTGAACGCCTTTGTTTTTGTAAGCAGAGCCAACAAAAACGGGCGTAAGTTTCAGCGAGAGCGTTCCTTTGCGGATAGCAGCTTTGATTTCATCTTCCGTAATGGATGCTTCCTGCTCACCCAAAAATTTCTCCATAATCACATCATCGAAATCCGAAACGGCTTCGATAAGTTGATGACGACGGGTTTTTGCGTCCTCAAGAAGTTCTGCCGGAATATCGGTGTAGCGAAGATTTTCGCCGGAATCACCATCATAATAAATAGCTTTCATTTTTACAAGGTCAACCACGCCCGCAAAATCAGCCTCACGACCGATAGGCATGGTAATCATCACGGCGTTGTGATTCAGCTTTTCGCGGAGTTGCGAAATAACTTTCTCAGCATTTGCACCAGCACGATCCATCTTGTTGATAAAAGCAAGACGTGGAACGCTATAACGGCGCATCTGGCGGTCAACGGTGATAGACTGGCTCTGAACACCCGAAACCGAGCAGAGAACCAAAACAGCACCATCCAAAACGCGCAAAGCACGCTCTACTTCTACGGTGAAATCCACGTGTCCGGGAGTATCAATCAAATTGATATTATAATCGCCCCACTCGCAGAACGTTGCTGCGGACTGAATCGTGATACCTTTTTCGCGCTCCAAGTCCATGGAGTCCATTTTCGCGCCAACGCCGTCTTTGCCGCGAACTTCGTGGATAGCGTGAATACGACCTGTGTAAAACAGGATGCGCTCGGAAAGGGTGGTTTTGCCGGAGTCAATGTGTGCGGAAATACCGATATTACGCACTTTTTCGAGGGGTGGAACTACAATTGCCATGATACTAGCTCGCTAAAACGTAAAAAAATGAAAGTAAAAGAGTTACTTGTGTCGTTGTTTGCCAACGTTTGCGCGTTGGTAAAGACTACTAAATTACACTTTTTCTTTAACAAAACCTAATTTTCCCCAATTCCCTCGCCAGAAGCACCTTTGGTACAATTCTTGCAGCCATTTCACAGACATTTTTCCCTGCCGTTGAAGAAAAGCGTTTGACGGTATCGGAAAAGGTTTGTAGATTTATGGGCTTATCAACAAAATGTATTTTCTCTCTGACAGCGCCAATAACCGCATAGAATCAATCATTATGGTCAAAAATCTTGTCATTGTCGAATCTCCCGCAAAAGCGAAAACCATTGAAAAATTTTTAGGACAGGACTTCACCGTTAAGTCTTGCTTTGGTCATATCCGCGACCTCGTCAAAGGTGACGATGCGATTGATGTTCGGAACGGCTTCCGCCCACGCTATGAAGTCACGCCGGACAAACGCGAAGTCGTCAGCAACCTCGCTAAACTTGCTTCTCAAGCAGAAACCGTGTGGCTTGCATCGGACGAAGACCGCGAAGGAGAAGCTATTTCGTGGCATCTTTTTGAGGCATTGAAACTCCGCAAAGACAACACCAAGCGTATTGTTTTTCATGAAATCACCAAACCCGCCATTTTGAAAGCGGTGCAAAATCCCCGCAGTATTGACGAAGACCTCGTAAACGCCCAGCAAGCGCGGCGTGTACTTGACCGTTTAGTGGGATTCGAGCTTTCGCCTGTGCTGTGGAAAAAAGTACGTCCGAGTTTGTCCGCAGGGCGCGTGCAATCAGTCGCAGTGCGGCTTATTGTGGAGCGTGAACGCGATGTAATGAATTTCAATGCTGTGTCGTTGTACCGCGTCAATGCTGATTTTGAGCCATCGGCGGGCGGGCGCACCTTCAAAGCAGAACTCCCCAAGCGTTTTGACAAAGCCCCCGATGCTGAAGCATTCTTAAACGCTTGCAAAGGTGCGGTGTTCAACATAAAAAATCTGGAAGTAAAGCCTGCAAAGAAATCCCCCGCAGCGCCTTTCACGACATCCACACTCCAACAGGAAGCAAGCCGAAAACTTGGGTATTCGATTACCCAAACTATGCTTTTGGCACAGCGTCTCTACGAAAGCGGTCATATCACCTATATGCGAACCGATTCGGTGAATTTGTCCGAATTAGCGATTAATGCCGCAAAAGAAGCCATTACCAATAGTTTCGGTACCGAATACAGCAATCCACAAAAATACGTTACCAAAAACGATTCCGCCCAAGAAGCACACGAAGCCATTCGCCCGACGGACTTCACTCGCCGCGCCATTGCTGCGACGGGCGATGTGGATGCGAAAGCAGTGCGTCTGTACGAACTCATCTGGAAACGCGCTGTTGCCTCGCAAATGGCAGATGCGCAGATAGAGCGCACACTTGTCACTGTTAGTATTTCCACCGTGCCGGAAACACTCACCGCCACGGGCGAAGTTATCAAGTTCGACGGCTTTTTAAAATTATATCTTGAGTCCACCGACGAAGAAAATGACGGCGATGACGAAGGAATTTTGCCGCCTTTGAAGCAAGGCGAAACCGTACGACTCAAGCAAATGACCGCCACAGAGCGCTTCGGGAAGCCATCCCCGCGTTATACCGAAGCAAGTTTGGTAAAAAAATTGGAAGAACTCGGCATTGGTCGTCCTTCTACGTACGCTCCGACAATTTCCACCGTTCAAAAGCGCGGCTACGTTGTAAAAGAGGAGCGCGAAGGAAAGAAGCGCGACGTAACAATTTTCACCCTGCAAAACAACATCGTCACAAAGCGCACAGAATCGGAAAATTATGGTGCCGAAAAAAACAAACTCTTCCCCAGCGACGTAGGAATGCTGGTTACAGACTTTTTGGTCAAGCATTTTGACCAAATTATGGACTATAATTTCACCGCAACGGTAGAAAAAGAGTTCGACGAAATTGCGCGTGGTGAAAAAGTGTGGAGCAAGATGATAGAAAATTTCTATATTCCGTTTCACACAATTGTTGAGAATACCGTCCAAAGTGCCGACAGGCAAAGTGGCGAGAGACTTTTGGGACAAGACCCCGAAAGTGGACGCAATGTCTATACGCGGCTTGCCCGCTACGGCGCAGTAGTACAAATCGGCGATCCTGCCGACGAGGAAAAAAAATATGCCAATCTTCGTGCGGGACAATCACTCGAAAGCATTACGTTGGAAGAGGCATTGCGACTCTTTACCGAGCGAACCGACAGACTTCTGGGCGTTGACCCGGCAAGCGGTAAAAATGTTTATGTTCGGATGGCACGATACGGTCCGGTAGCACAAATCGGCGAACCGGAAGACCCTGAAAAGAAATTTGCCAGCCTGCGCCCCGGTCAATCACTTCAGACGATTATGCTGGACGAGGCGATGACGCTCTTCCGATTGCCGCGTATTGTCGGGCAGTTCGAGGGCAAGGACATGAAAGTGGCGCTAGGGCGCTTTGGTCCATACATTTTGCACGATGATAATTTTTATTCGCTGACAAAAACCGACGACCCTTATACGATTACGCCAGAACGCTCTGTGGAATTGTTGTTGGCAAAACGCAAAGCCGACAGCGACAAAATCATCAAAGAATTTACCCTCGAAACGGGCGCAATTCTGCGAGTTTTGAAAGACCGTTGGGGTCATTGTTTGGCAGTAGGCAAGCAAAAAGTTAAATTGCCGAAAGGCACGGCTGCCGAAGAATTGACCTTGCAGGAATGTCTGGCGCTGGCAGGTGATATTAGTCTCGACCCGGAAAAACCGAAGAAGAAAAAAGCATCGTCAAAAGCAGCAAGTTCCGAAAAATCAACAACGAAAAAAACAACCGCCAAAAAGCCCGCCGCCCCCAAAGCGGCAGCAAATGGCAAAGCGAAAGCAACGAAGAAATAAGCCCTATCGAAGGCTCGACAGTTTTTACTCGTAACTATTTAGGTACGCAAAGCGCTGTCGTATTCGCCCCCTTGATAAAGGGGGAACGGGGGATTAAACGGCTACAGTACCGTTTCAAATCTCTCGTTGTACGCAGGAAATCCCCCGTTCCCCCTTTATCAAGGGGGCGAAGGAGTGAAATTTCTGTGAGTCCCCGAATAGTTACCCTTATTCTTCATCTTTCCTCAACTCCTCTCCCGTTCACATCTTGCTTTATCATGAGCAGTGCTATGAAAAAGATTCTTGTCATAGACGATACGGACTTTATCCGTGAAGATATTGCCACAACCCTTCAATTCGAGGGTTATGAGACCATGACCGCCGAAGACGGCTTGGCGGGACTAGAAAAAGCAAAATCGGAACACCCCGACCTCATTCTCTGCGACGTTTCCATGCCGCGTTTGGATGGATTCGGTGCCTTGGAGCAGATACGCAAGACCGACGGCATTCGTACTGTTCCCTTTATCTTTCTCACCGCAAAAGCAGAAAAAGCCGATATGCGGCGCGGGATGGAGCTTGGCGCGAATGACTACTTAACAAAGCCCTTCACGACTGATGAACTTATCAACGCCGTCAATACGCAATTTGCCAAAGCACAAGATATTGAGGAGAAAATTGGGCGCGAAGTGGGCATCATCGTTGACAAACTTGGTGCGAACATAAGCTATGCCTTGCCACACGAGTTCCGCACACCGCTGACAGGAATTATTTCCTCTACCGACATGATTGATATGGTCGCCAATGACATCAAGAATGGTCGTGGCGTGGATTATGCGGAGTTAGAAGGCATTGCACACGACATTCGGATTTCCGCCGAGCGTCTCCGGCATCTCACGGAAAACTTTCTCGTCTTCACACAACTCCAAAATATTGCTTCTAAGCCCAATGAGGTTGCTCTTTTGCGCAAGCAAATGACTGAAGGCGGTATTTTGGGTATGGTCGAAGATATTTTTAATATGCAAGCCACCGATATTGAGCGCACTGGCGATTTGAATATTGCCGTCGAAGATTCAGAAATTTCGATGGACAGCAAAGATATTTACAAAATTATCCAAGAAGTTGCCAGCAATGCCCTCAAATTCTCAAAATCCGGCTCACCAATTACGGTGACGGGCAGAATCGAAGGCTCAATGTATCACCTTTGCGTCAACGACAAAGGTTGCGGTATCAATGACAGCGATATTCCCAATCTCGGTGTACCATTCGCACAATTTGACCGCATTAGCAACGAGCAGCAAGGCGCGGGCTTGGGTATGGCGATTATCAAAAAACTCCTCGAAATCTATAATGGTTCAATCACGATACAAAGCGTTTTGAACCAAGAGACCACCGTTATCGTGAGCGTACCAACCGCAACACCTCTGGCAGACCGCCTTGAACAGCATTGACGATTCAGCACACAGCACTTTCCTTCTTTTTGTTCCTGTTATGTTTTCAAAACTCCAACGGATTCACTTCGTCGGCATCGGCGGTATCGGCATGAGCGGTATCGCAGAAATTCTTATTGACCAAGGCTTTACCGTAAGCGGCTCGGATTTGCAGAAGTCCGAAGTCACCAATCATCTTGCTTCGCTAGGCGCAACGATTTTTGAAGGGCATCGCGCAGAAAATATCGAAAGCGCAGAAGCCGTGGTGTATTCAAGCGCCGTCAGAATCAACGAAAACCCCGAAACCGTTGAAGCGCAACGCCGCAAAATCCCGATTATACGCCGTGCTGAGATGCTTGCCGAAGTAACACGCTTGAAATACTGCCTCGCTATCGCCGGAACGCACGGTAAAACCACGACAACATCAATGGTTGGCTTGATTTTGATGAAAGGCGGTATCGACCCGACGGTGATTGTTGGCGGGAAACTTAGCGGCTTGGGTGGCACAAATGCTCGTTTAGGGCGCGGCGAATGGACGGTTGTGGAAGCAGATGAATACGACCGTTCTTTTTTGCAGTTGCTTCCGACGATTGCCGTTATTACCAACGTCGAAGCAGAGCATTTGGATATTTATGCCGATTTCGACGACATCAAACGTACCTTTGCACAATTTGCCAACAAAACACCATTTTACGGGCTTGTAGCGGTCTGCCTAGACAATCCGGGCGTAATGGAAGTGCTGCCGAATATCAACAAAAAAGTGCTGACCTACGGGCTGTCGCCTCAATGCGACGTGCGTGCCGTCAATATCACGCACAGCGAGCGTTCATCGGACTTTACGCTCATGCAGCACGGGCAGGAATTGGGACAAATCCGCATCAACATTCCGGGGCTGCATAACGTCCGTAATGCTCTCGGCGCGATAACCGTTGCCCTCGAACTCGGCGTAAGCGTAGAGGACATTCGTAGCGCTTTGGAAGGCTTTTCGGGTGTTTATCGGCGCTTTGAAATCAAGGGCGAAAAAAGTGGAATTATGGTCATTGATGATTACGCGCATCACCCGTCGGAAGTCAGCGCCACACTGGAAGCCGCTCGGAAGGGCTGGAAACGGCGTGTAATCTGCGTTTTTCAACCACACACCTTCACGCGAACACGTGATTTTTGTACGGATTTTGGTAAATCTTTCGGCGACGCAGACCATCTCATTATTACGGACGTTTATCCTGCCCGCGAAGCACCTATTGACGGCATTACGGGGGAAATCATTGCCAATGCAGCACGGCAATTCGGACACCGCCACGTTCATTACGTGCCGAATAAACAAGACATTCCCCAAGCGCTCCGCGATATGACCCGCGAAGGTGATATTGTAATGACGCTGGGGGCAGGAGATATTTGGAAGTATGGGAATGAGTTTTTAAGCGGGTTGTAGAAAAAACTCTTTGAATATGACTACATCCGAAATTCAGGCACTTGTTCGTGCTGCTGGTCATCATCGTTCCAAGAGAGGTTATCATTATGAAATGCTTGTATTGTCAAGGCTTGATGGAGCAAGATACATCGCCTGTACATATTGACCGACAAGGGTATCATTTGACATTTGATACCGTTCCTGCACTTGTCTGTTCACAGTGTGGCGAAGCGTATTTCGATGAACAGGAAGTCAGCAAAATTCAGGCTGTTATTGATGCGATTGAGGTAAGTTCTGTTCCTCTGCGGCAGCGTCAATTACCTGTTGCAGCCTGATTTCTCCACCTATCATACCGTTTTTGCCCGTTCTTATGACTCGCTACGAAGAACTTCAAGCACTTATCCGCACCTTTGAAAAGGACTTTACGAAGTTCTACGATAAGGGCAATAAAGAAGCCGGAATCAGGCTTCGGAAGCAAATGCAAACCCTACGCGCCTTTGCAAAGCAGGTGCGCGACGAAGTGCAGGAACGCAAAGATGCGCCCGAACCACCAACGACTCACGAATAATCATGCAAGAAATCATTGATTTACGCCAATCTATCCTTGAAGGTCGCATGAGCGATGCTCTTGCGCTTTTGGATGAACTTGAGTCTATGAGTAGAAAATCGGTCATTTATACTATCGAATCATATTTGGTGCGGCTGGTGATGCACCTTATCAAAGCAGATGTAGAGCGGCGTATGACCAATTCTTGGCGACATTCCATTCGAGATTCCGCAATGCAAATCAAAGCGCTCAACGTCATGGATAATAAGCGCAGCCCGTACATTCACGCAGAGGAATGGGCTTCATATATTGACGAAGCCTTTATCCAAGCGCTTTCCGCAGCAAGTGTCGAGATTGCCGACGGCAAATACTCACCAGAAGAACTAGAGCGCCTCATGCGCCGAGACCGCATCAATGCCTGGTCTTTAGACATTATGCAGCAAACACACACACGTTCAAAAGCGGCGCTGGCGGCATGGGTTGATGAAAAATTACTCTCTCTTGAATAACCGTCAATACTTTGAAAGCCGCATACAATCTTCTTCAACGACTACCATTCTGTTTTACTTTTTATCAAATTTATGGCATCAGCATACAAATCATTCCAAACCATTGAACGGCTTTCCGAAGCTGTTGGGCAGGAAGTAACGCTTAACGGCTGGGTTCACGACACCACAGGCAAAGGCAAACTCCAATTCATCAAGCTCCGTGACGGCTCTGGCATCGTCCAATGTGTCGTTTTTAAGCCCAATGTAGCCGAAGACATCTTTGAAACTGCGAAATCCCTGACACAAGAAAGCTCCATCCGCATCGTTGGTACGGTTCGTGCAGAAGAGCGCGCTCCGTCTGGTGTGGAAGTGGATGTGAAAGAAATTACTGTTTGGAGCCTCACCAAAGACTATCCGATTACGCCCAAGGAACACGGCGACGCTTTCTTGATGGAAAACCGCCATTTGTGGCTGCGTTCCACCCGCCAACACGCAATCATGCGGGTTCGGGCGACGATTGTCAAAGCAATTCGTGATTTTTTCGATGGCAACGGCTTTACGCTCATGGATTCGCCGATTCTCACGCCGGCGGCTTGCGAAGGCACTTCCACGCTCTTTGAGACAGAATATTTTGATTTGGGCAAAGCATATTTATCACAGTCAGGGCAGCTCTACGGCGAGGCTTCGGCGATGGCACAAGGAAAAATTTACACCTTTGGACCAACCTTCCGCGCCGAGAAATCCAAGACACGTCGCCATTTGACGGAGTTTTGGATGGTTGAGCCGGAAATGGCATTTTTTGAACTCGCTGATGATATGGACTTGGCGGAAGACTTCGTAGAATACATCGTGCAGACCGTTCTGAAGCACCGCCAGCCGGAACTTGCCACGCTGGGGCGCGACATCACGAAGTTAGAAAAAGTCAAACGTCCATTCCACCGTATGTCCTACACCGAGGCAGTAGAATGGCTCAACAAGAACAACGTCAAACTCAATAGGAAACAACCGGACGGCACCGAAATTCAGATTGACTTCCCTTGGGGCGAGGATTTTGGCGCACCACAGGAAGAAGCGCTCATGCAACAATTCGAGAAGCCGTGCATCGTTCACCGTTATCCAACGGAAGTAAAAGCATTCTACATGAAGCGTGACCCCGAAAATCCGAAAGTCGCCTTGGCAATGGATATGCTTGCTCCCGAAGGTGCGGGCGAGATTATTGGCGGCTCGCAGCGCGAAGATGATTTCGAGGCGCTGAAAGAGCGGATTTTGGCGCACGACTTACCGCTCGAAAGTTTTGAGTGGTACTTAGATTTGCGTCGGTATGGAAGTGTGCCGCATAGCGGCTTCGGGCTTGGTCTGGAGCGCACGGTGAAATGGATAACGGGTGCGGAGCATATCCGCGAGACAAATCCGTATCCGCGCATGATTTATCGGATTCATCCTTAGGAAAGGATAAAATATAAAACATGAAGTATAAAACTCTAAAACAAGTATTGAAGCGGTCTTCAGGTTGCATACTTTATCTTTTATACTTCATACTTTTCTTAACGATACTGCCAGAAGGCAGCACCTTTTTTGTCCACCAAGTAATTTTCACGAATGGCATATACCATCGGCATTATCGGCACAGGCTACGTTGGGCTTGTTACGGGAACGTGTTTTGCGGAAACTGGCAATACGGTTATTTGCGTTGATATCGATGCCGACAAGGTAGAGAAATTGCGCTCTGGCGAAGTAACCATCTACGAACCCGGCTTGGAATACCTTTTTGAGCGGAATATCCGCGAAAAGCGCTTGCACTTCACGACCAATCTTGAAGAAGCTGTCCAAAGCGCACAAATCCTATTTCTTTGCCTTCCCACGCCGCCCGATGAAGACGGCTCTGCCGACCTCAAGCACGTACTAGGCGCGGCGCGGACGATTGGAACGATTCTTACGAAAAATTCTATTGCTGACTTCAAAATCATCGTCAACAAAAGCACCGTTCCTGTCGGCACGTCCGACAAAGTGCGAGATGCTGTTCTGGAAACCGCACCAAATGGGCATTTTGATGTCGTCAGCAACCCCGAATTTTTGCGAGAAGGCTTTGCGGTAGAAGATTTTATGAAGCCCGACCGTATTGTTGTCGGAACAAGTAATGATGCAAGTGCCGAGACCATGCGCGACCTTTATGAACCCTTCACGCGCAGCGGCAATCCTATTTACGTGTTGGACACCAAAAGCGCTGAAATCGCCAAATATGCGGCAAATGCGTTTCTAGCGATGCGTATTTCGTTTATGAATGAACTTTCGGGGTATTGCGAAACCGTTGGTGCAGACATTGAATCTGTGCGTATGGCGATTGGTGCGGACAACCGCATTGGAAAGCGCTTTCTTTTTGCTGGTGTTGGCTACGGCGGAAGCTGTTTTCCGAAAGATGTTCGGGCGCTGAAAACCTCTGCCGAGCAGGTTGGCATAAACCTTGGTTTGGTGGCAGCTACCGAAGAAGCAAATTTCCGCCAAACAGAACGCTTCGGAAACCGCATTATTACACGTTTGGGCAATGATTTGACGGGCAAGCGCATAGCAGTCTGGGGAATCGCCTTTAAGCCCAATACCGACGACACGCGGGAAGCGCCATCTTTCAAAATCATTGACCGCCTCCTGGCAGCAGGCGCAAGCGTGGTTGCTTACGACCCCGAAGCCATCGAAGGTGCGGAGCGGTATTACGGCGACCGTTTCGCTGACCGCCTCAGTTATGGCGTGGGAATGTACGAAAGTGCGGAAAAAGCTGATGCACTCGTCATCGTCACCGAATGGAGCGAGTTCCGCAAGCCTGATATGAAGAGACTTTCCAGCACCATGAATGCGCCAATCATTTTCGATGGACGGAATCTCTTCGATGTGCAGAAAATGGCAGATGCAGGGTTTGAATATCACAGCATTGGGCGCGTCAGTGCTTGATTTTAGGACATTTGGCAATAAAAAAACGGGCTTCGTACCAATGAGTACGAAGCCCGTTTTTTCTTTTCAATATCTGCTGTTTATTGCAGTGAAAAGGTCACACGAGCGTAAATAAAGCGCCCACCTAAGCCCCAAGGAGCAGTTGCGACATAGCGGAATACCGTTCCGTTCAAGCCCACACCCGTATTGGCGGGAACATTTGCGGGAAATGGAACGGCACCATTGTAAACACCAGCCGTTTTTGCTGCGGCTGGAATATTACCCGCATCCCAACGAATCCATTCTTGCGGCATTACGTCAAAGATATTGTTTGCGCCGATAGCCAAACGTAGTCCTTGCAAAATTTCGTAGGACAAATCAAGGTCGCTCACAAACAAACCGCTTGTCACTTGGTCAAGTTCCGGACGCGCAATAACATTCACAGCCGTGATCTCGCCGAAGCGGACTGTTCTCGCCATTGCCGCAAACTTACCAATATTGTAATTCACCATAAGATTCAGATTGGTCAAAGGCTGCCCACGTTCAAAACGTACTTGTTCGCCTCTATCGAAGAGGGCATTCGCGTTACCCGGCGCGGGAATGCCTCCGGTGACACCTTCCAAACGCTTGAGCGGTGCGGGTGCATTGCCAAGCCGTTCAATTTTATTCTCGTTATAGTTAAATGCTGCCGTCAAGCGCAATGTTCCTGCATCGCCAAGATTAAAGCCATAACGAGCAATTACGTCAATGCCTTGTGTTCTTGTGTCCAAGATATTCGTAAAAAAGCGCCCGCCATCAATACCGACAACACCCGATTGTGCAAGCAAACGCGGGATGCTATCAGTTTTTGCGCCGCCGGTAAAATTACCAGACAAAATAATTCTGTCTTTGATAGCGATATTGTAGTAATCAACGCTCACAGACAAGTTCTCAATCATGTCGAAGGTAATACCACCACTGATATTTATTGATGTTTCAGGCTTCAGGGGTTCAGCGCCAAAAGCGATACCAGCCTTGCTTGTCGGAGGCAACGTACCAATATCAAACGGCACACCGTTGATAAAGTTGGTTGCAACCGATGTAAAATACTGCTGTTGCAGAGACGGCGCACGGAAGCCCGTTGAAATTGCACCGCGAATAGCCAGCCCCTGGGTAAGTTCGTAACGAGTTGCTGCCTTCCACGTCAGCAAAGCGCCAAAATCACTATATCGCTCAAAACGCGCTGCCACGCCGATATTCCAATTTTGTACGGGGTCTGTTTCCAAGTCAATGTACAAGGAAAGGTTATTCCGCGATTGATTGGTTTCATTTTCCGGGCGGAATCCGGGAAATACTTGTGCGCCCGGAGCGGGTATCCGTTGTGAGTTCGATGCTGCCACAGGCTGAGAAGCGGGAATACGCACGGGAAATAGCCCCTTCGCTCCATCGTTATTTGGCTGATTCCACCACGATTCCGGCTGTCCTTGGCGAATTTGGTAATTCTCAAGACGGAACTCGCTTCCGAATGCAAAATTGAGTGGTTTATTCAAGCCAATTTCAAAACTTTTGGAAACATCAAGATTGAATGATGTTTGATTATACAGCAACGCACCGCAATCGAAAGAGCGCGGGCTGTTGGGTCCCAGAGAAGCATTCCAGCTATTGCGTACATTGAAATTAAACCAATTATTGCCATAAACAGCAGATAAATCATAGTTCCAGCCGTCAATATCTCCCTTCACGCCAGCACCCGCCGAGATGTCAGAAATACGGGAAAAGATTTGCGGAAGAAAGCCATTCGGATAAACAGATATATCATTCCGCTCATCGCGTGGAATACGGAAAAATCCGTAGGATTCTGCTTCGCGGTAGGTATAACCACCAAAAACATAGGCACTCATATTCTCTCCAATCGGCATCATGCCATTGAGAAATCCACCAATGTCTCGTGTACGAGAGTCGCCTTGCCAGTGATTGAGCCTACGCGGGTCAGTAAACGCCCAGTCGCCCGTTGCTACATCACCCGGATTTCCCGCACCAGTACCCATGCGGCGAATATCAATATCAGAGCGATTTGTTGAATCACGGAAACGATATTCTCCGCCAATATGAAGGTAACCGCCATTCGGCAAACCAATACCATAATTC
>JAAFHM010000368.1 GCA_013298375.1 Ignavibacteria bacterium
GACCAAATCATCGAACAAATTCGCCACGATACTGATATTGTCGAGGTGATTAGTGATTTTGTCGTGTTGAAAAAGCGTGGGCGAAATTTTCTTGGTTTATGCCCTTTCCACAACGAAAAAACGCCTTCCTTCAATGTTCTGCCGGAAAAAGGTATTTTCAAGTGCTTTGGCTGTGGCAAAGGTGGCGATGCGATTACGTTTTTGCGGGAACACCAGAAAATCAGTTATCCCGAAGCACTCAAATTGCTTGCGGAGCGTCTTGGAATCTCGCTTCCCGACGATACAGACGACCACACGCAGGGTGAAAACAATCGCTACGAAAATGCCTACAATGCGCTCCGTTTGGCAGGGAATTTTTTCTATAAAAATTTGTACGCCGATATTGGCTCAGAGGCTCTCCAATACGTGCGTTTGCGCGGGTTCAGCGAAGAAACCGTAAAAAAATTCGCCCTCGGATTTTCACCCGATAGTTTTTCCGCCACCATGAGCGAACTCAAAGCGCTTGGTGTGAGCGAAGAAGCGTTACTGGATGCGGGTTTGGTGGGTAAAAAAGAAGAAACTGGGCGTATGTATGACCGCTTTCGCGGACGATTGATGTTTCCAATTCAAAACCCCACAGGGCGCGTCATTGGCTTCGGCGGGAGGCGCATGAACGATGAAGATACGGCATCGGCAAAATATCTCAATTCCCCGCAATCGCTGGTCTATAACAAAAGCGAAGTTCTCTACGGAATTTTTCAAGCAAAAGATGCGCTTCGGCGACTTGAATACGCAATTTTGGTGGAAGGGTACGCAGATTTACTCAGTGTGCATCAAGCCGGATTCCAGAACGTCGTGGCTTCAAGCGGCACGGCGCTCACCAAAGAGCAGTTGCGCCTTCTTTCGCGCTTTTGCAAACGCATCAAAATTGTCTATGATTCCGACAAAGCCGGTGTCAATGCAGCGCTCAGAGGTTTGGATTTAGCAGTAGCCGAAGGCTTCGATGTAGAGATTGTGCGACTTCCCGATGGCGACGACCCCGACAGCATTATTCAGCACGATGGCAGGGAAGCATTTCAGCGTCGGCTGGAAGAGGCATTGTCGCTGGTGGATTTCAAAGGCGAAATTTTCCGTGAACAAGGCTTGCTTTCCACGCCCACAGGCAGTACCGAAGCCGTGCGCTCCATTATGGAAACAATAGCCAAAGTGCCAATTCAAATTAAGCGCGATTTTATGATTCGCTCGGTGGCGCATCGGTTCTCGCTGCGCGAGGCAGATTTGTATGCAGAACTCACACAGATTTTGCGACGGAATCAATTTGTTGATGCTAAAGAGCGTTCGCAAATGCGCCTCCAAGAACCGAGTAATCCAGAGTCTCCGCCGTTTGAGGTTGACACCAACGCTGCCAAAAAGACGACCATGAGCGTCGTTAATTCCCAATCGGCACGAGACATTTCTGCCGACGCGTATTCGCAGCAAACGGCTTCCACGACCGCACCAATTAACGATGCTTTTACGCTGCCGCCGGGAAAAACGCTTCTGCCCGAAGAAGAAGAACTTTTGCGCATTGCTCTCACAATTGAAGGTGCTTGCGCCTACATGAAGAAAAAAGAAGGTATTTCGGAAGAATTTTTCATTACAAATGAGGCAAAAACCTTATTTTTGCTCATTGACGAAGCCTCTCAGTACGGCAAGCCGCTTGATTACTTGCTCAAAAGTTCGGCACAGGGTGAGGATGTGCCAAGTGGCATTATGGGGCTGGTGATGCGCCCTGAAACCCCTAGCGAAGGCTGGCAGAAATTGGGAGCGGAAATTTCGCAGGATAATGTGCGTATCATGTACGACTGCATTGCTCGCCTCAAAATCCGCTCGGTAGAAATGCAGATTGCCGATTTGCAGACTCAACATAATACACTCTATTCCTCTGGCGCTCTCGAAGAGACCTTTCAAATTATTGCAACAATGCAAGAGTTGGATAGGACAAAACGAGAAATGCTCTCGCACTTGATGCGATAATACACCCGCGATAAATGATTTCATCTTACACTACACAAGGTACGACTAATGCACGCATTTGAGGCAGAGACACGCTTTGCAGAGCGCACACAAACGATTATTACCAAAGAGGATATTCCTCTCGAAACCTTGCGCCGCGAGTATAGCCACATTGCCCAGCAATATGGCGTTTTGCTTAACGAGGTGATGAAAATTACGCGGGTGAGCGACTCCACGCAAGCGGAATTACGCCGCACACGCAAGGAACTCTTTGTTGCCTTGCAAAGCGCGGAAGTACAGCGCAATACCGCCGAGCGCCTGAATGAGCAAAAAACCGAAATCCTCAGCGTTGCCGCGCATGATCTCAAAAATCCGCTTGCCAGTATTATCGGTCTTGTGCAAATTTTGATTGATAAGTTGGAGGGCGACGAGGAAAAAACCTATATTCTTAGCGTTATTCAGTCATCCAGCGAGCGGATGCTGTCGTTAATTAATAATCTGCTCAGTAATTCTGCTATCGAATTTGGCAAACTCTCCCCAGAATTTACCGATAGCAATCTTTTGACGACTGTTTCTGAGGTTATCATCGCAAACACCGCCCGCGCTCAACAGAAAGACCAAACCATCACCTTCGCCTACGATGATTCTTCCTACTCCGTTCATGGCGACGTGCAGCTTTTGTATGAATTATGCGACAATATCATCTCGAATGCGGTAAAATATTCGCCAGCGAACAGTACGATAAATATTACCCTCACCGCCATCGCACCAGAAAGCGCCGATGCTCCAGGATGCCTACGGTTATCCGTGCAAGACCAAGGTCCCGGGCTTTCGGAAGATGATAAAAATAAGCTCTTTGGCTACTTCCAACGGCTTTCTGCACAACCGACGGGCGGAGAAAGTTCACACGGGCTTGGTTTGGCAATAGCAAAGAAAATTGTCGAAATCCACAAAGGAACGATTTGGGCGGAAAGCAAGCGTGATGAAGGGATTCCCGGATCACGGTTCGTGATTGAGCTGCCTGCACAGGATTGAAGAAGGGATACGGGAAATTGATGGTGCGTTTAATGGGTTTCATCGGCGCTTTCACGCCGCGAATAATTCGCGGAAACGCGAAAGCGTGATAATCTGCGTTGTGTGGCGGTTTGGGAACAGCACTTTTTTCATGGCAAGCAACGCACGATCACCTGTCACGAAGTAAACTGCACGGGATTCGTTGTTCGCGGTACATTTTTCGGCGCACAATGTGGCACTCTTGCACGATTTCGTCCATTGTTATATCTTTTTCGCCAGGTTGTAATGGCGGAATATTGATGTCACCAATAATCGCCCGTGCTTTCTTCAAACGCTCTGCTTGGCTTATGCTATCAGCAAGTATGCCGTTCTTTAGTGATGTTGTCGGCATGACTGTTTCCAAACTATGGACGAAAATCGTTGATTGCCCAAATATACAAAACTTTACAGGCAAAAAAAAACACCACACAACACCCATAAAAACTAGCTTCTGCAAGGCATCTACTCAACATTCCAAAGATAGAAAAACGCCGATTTGCATCACTTTTTTGAGCAAATCGGCATTTGTGTTTTCAGAATAATCACACCTTTTATCACGCATCCAGCGTTTCGACGGTAATATGTTTGTTGGTATAGATGCAAATATCCCCCGCTATTGCCATAGATTTTTCGACAATTTCTTTCGCCGAAAGTGGCGTGTTTTCTTGGAGTGCTCGTGCCGCCGAGAGTGCATACATACTACCGGAGCCAATAGCCACAATCTGGTCGTCCGGTTCAATCACATCACCCGTACCGCTCACAATAAAGGCATTTTGGTTGTTGATGGCAATAAGCATTGCCTCCAAACGCCGTAGATAGCGGTCTGTCCGCCAATCCTTTGCCAATTCAATCGCCGAGCGTGAGAGATTGCCCCTGTGCTGCTCCAATTTTTCTTCAAAACGCTGCATCAGCGTAAATGCGTCCGCCGTCGCGCCCGCAAAACCAACCATAACGGAGTTATTATAGAGTTTGCGCAGTTTTTTTGCCGATTGCTTCATCACCGTTGCGCCGAGGGTTACTTGACCATCTGCGCCCAAAGCGGCTTTGCCGTCGCGTATGATACCGATAACCGTTGTTGAGCGAATTTCAGGAGTTTGTGCCATAGAGAGTTGTTGTATTAGGAATGTGAGTGAAATAACTCGCAATATTTTTGTCCACGAATTACACAAATCTTCACGAATTTGACACTATTGCCGAGACCTCTGATTCGTGTTTATTCGTGCGATTCGTGGAGAAAATTGAATGAATTATTTCGCTGATGTTCCTTAGTGGGTTGATTGGTTATTAGTCATTGGTCATTTTGTGCGGTGCTAAATTGCATTTTTCTTGGCTTTCAGCAAAATATCATCAGCAAAAAGCCGCACAATACGTGGTATCGTGCGGCTTTGAGGGCAGTATTACTGTGGTAAGAGCTAATCAATTTGCTTTTTACCATCCACCGTAATTGCTTTCGCTCCGCCGACATTGGCAATATTCACAAAACCAATCGCGCCGGGAGTTTTTGCAACAAATGCAGCCACGTCATCATCGCTTTCAAAGGCTACGGGTGGCTTCAAACCATCATTCATCATGCGTTTGAGCAGTGCTGCTTGGCATTCGGTATATTTTTTGCCAAGAGCGCCATAGAATTTTTTGCGAGAATCTGTATCGGATTTATAGGTAACAATAGTAATATTTGAGCCACTTGCGAATTTGGTCATTTCTCCTGTAAAGATATTTTTCAGGTCAGCGGTGGAAAGATTGCTCGTCGCATTCGATTTATGAACGATGACGGCAACCTGAGCATTGCACGCCATGACAGCGCCCAGTGCAAGCCAGAGGAATGAGATACAAAAAAAACGTTTCATATCGACAAAGCATTTATTGTGGTAAAAATTGAACCGAAGCGTGATAATACCGCGCATTTAGAAGGAAAGAACGGTGCTGAGGTTGAAGGACTGATACGGTTGCAGTGCTGATGAATTATGCAAATACGCATTGACTTCGCCCTTAATTATGACTTGCGGAATCGGCTTAAAGTTTACTCCTATGCGAGCGCGTGAAAACGGATTCGTGCTGCGAAAACGGGATTGAGGCTCTTGGTCATTGAAATAATCATACCCAACATACGCCAGCCACTGCTCAGTAATATCGTATCCCAAAAAGGCAAATGCCGATAA